>NZ_JAEHBX010000012.1:0-112225 GCF_016483395.1 Bacillus cereus group sp. N21 | reverse complement strand
TATGAGAATGGATACCTACATTTTGTGATATCCAGTTCATCAAAAATCTAAAAATATAGGTTGACTAATCGTAAGAAATAACAAAGATTTTAATCCGCCTGTTCCACTTACTCCAGAAGAATGGCCGGAAATCTCATCGATACGATAAGAAAACAGTCTTTGATATTTTGGGTGTTGTCTATGAGTATAATGGATTGAGTAAACAAAAGAAAGCTGCATAACTTTGAAAACGATACCTATCTAGGTTTATTTGGTATGCTCATTTTTAAGGACACAAAATATTTTAAGAGTTTTTTTGTTTATATGAACGAAAGTTCATTTTGATTCTACTCTTAAGTTGATGGGCATGGGGTAATGCACAGTACATCCCCTTTTTGGATACATAATGCAAAAGACTCTATCCTGTGGTTTCTTTCAATTTTAAATGTGAGTGCTGCTCTAGCTAGTAATATTGAATAATGGTTTGGACGATGCGTACCTGTTGCGGTTTTATCAAGCTTATTGAGAGAACTAAGATCATCTTGTATAATTTGCTTTAAATGAGAGAGATTCGTAGATGTATTTGTAACAAATTTTTCAAAGCGATGGATTGTTGTAATTGTCGTAAAGCCGTATTTTTGGTACAAGGGCACACCAGCATCTGTTGCGATGAGTATAACTGGGAGAGAAGTAGGCGCTTGTTGCACACAAAAATCGAGTAAAGAATGGCCAAGTCCTTGTTTTTGAAAGTTGGGGTGAACCATTAACATACCGATAGAAGAAAATCCAGATTCGGAAGGGAATACCCCACCAGTAGCAATCAGTTTTTCGTTCTGTGTATAGCCAAATAGACTTCCGATTGACAGGTACATTTCAAATTGCTTTCGCATAAATAATTGAGGCTGTAACCATCCAACAGCCTCGCAAAGAGAAATGAGCTGTGAAATACTAGAATTATTTAGTTTTTGTATTTGCATATTGAATCACCACATTTCTAATCTAGTAGAAATATTTTACCATGAAAAAAATGAATACATAGTCATAAACAGAGAGAATGTAAAGCCGTAATTTTTAATTTTGAAAAATCCATACTAGTTTCTTTTCATTTTGTAAAGGTGATAAAGCTTAATGATATAAGACAAAGATATACAAATTATAACTAAAATTTACATTACTTAACAAAATATTTACATATAACTAACTTTTCCTTAATAGTCTTCCTTTAAATTGGGTATAGGGAACTTAATAACGTATTAGGGGGACAAAAAAAGTGAAAAAGTTTATGAAGAAAGCATGGCCATTTGCAGTTGTCACATCGTTAGCACTTACTTCCGTAGTAACGTGGGGCGTAACACGTTCAGATGTAATTAAAGCGGATGGAAAAGCAAGTGATTCAAAAATTAAGAATGTAATTGTTTTAATTGGGGATGGCATGGGACCTTCGTATATGACTGCTCATCGTTATATGAAAGACAATCCAAAGACGTTTGAAATGGAATCGACAGAATTTGATAATCATCTTGTAGGAACACAAAAGACATATCCAGAAGATGAGCATCAAAATATTACAGATTCTGCATCAGCGGCAACAGCGATGTCAGCAGGTGTGAAAACATACAATGCAGCAATCGCGGTTGATAATGATCAGGCAGAAGTGAAAACAGTACTTGAACAAGCAAAAGAGCAAGGGAAATCAACAGGTTTAGTTGCAACTTCTGAAATTACACATGCAACGCCAGCTGCTTTTGGAGCGCATGATATAAGCCGTAAAAATATGGATGCAATTGCAAATGATTACTTTGATGAGAAAATTAATGGGAAACATAAAGTAGATGTTCTTCTTGGTGGTGGCGTGAATAACTTTGTAAGAAAAGATCGAAATCTTACAGAAGAATTTAAGAAGTCTGGTTATAGCTATGTAACAGATCGTGAGCAATTATTAAATGATAAAAGTGATCAAATTCTTGGTTTATTTGCACCAGGTGGCTTAGATAAAATGATCGATCGTAATGAAAAAACACCTTCGTTAGAAGAAATGACAAATGCAGCAATCAATCGTTTAAATAAAAACGATAAAGGTTTCTTCTTAATGGTAGAAGGTAGTCAAATTGACTGGGCTGGCCATGATAATGATGTAGTTGGTGCGATGAGTGAAATGGAAGACTTTGAGAAAGCATTTAAAGCAGCAATTGAATTTGCGAAAAAAGATAAACATACATTAGTGATTGCAACAGCTGATCATTCTACTGGTGGATTCTCTCTTGGTGTAAACGGTGAATATAACTTTAATGCAAATGCAATTAAAGCTGCGAAACGTACACCAGACTTTATGGCAAATGAAATTGCAAAAGGTGCAAATGTAGAAGAAACGTTGAAAAAATACATTGATTTACAATTAACAACAGAAGAAATTAAATCCGTGAATGACATTGCTCCATCAAAAGATGTAACGAAAATCGATAATGCGATTGAAGAAATCTTCAATAAACGTTCATTTACAGGCTGGACAACAGGTGGACATACGGGTGAAGATGTGAACGTATATGCATTTGGACCAGGTAAATATCTATTCTCTGGTGTTCAAGAAAATACAAATTTAGCAAAACGTGTCTTCGATATTGTTGGTGGCGGTGACCCTAATAAAGGCAGACGCTAATTGTGAAGGAAAGCGAGGCATTTCGCCTCGTTTTTTCTTTTTTGGAGGAATAAAGGATGCAAAACTTTGTTAAGAAAATAGGGGCTTCTGCTCTAGCTGGGTTATTATTAATGGGTTGTCAATTTCAGCAAGAAACGAAGCAGAAAGATATAGAAAAGAAAGAGGTAACGGTAAAACAAGAAACGAAGGTACATGTAACACCAGAAGAAGAGAAAGAAATTCGGAATGTAATAGAGACGTTTGTGCAGACGACAAACGAAAAAAATTTCGATCAACATATGGCTTTGTTTTCGGGTAAAATTGTTGGCGCCGAAGACTTACGAACACAAAAAGAAGCGGCGTTTCAACGAGAAAATAAGAGAATTGAGTTGAATCGTGTTCAAGTGAAAAGTTCAAAAGGCAATTTTGTCATTGTTGAAACAGAAGAAAAAGAAATAGATGGTGGAAGCTCTCTTCAGAAAAAGATCCGGTATGCGCTAGGAAAAGAAGATGAGCATTGGAAAATTGAAGAAGTCCGGACGGTAGAAAAGAAATAAAAAGGTTCTCTTATTAGGAGAACCTTTTTATAATGGTAGTAAAATTTGATTTGAACATGCTTCAATCTCATCAATATCTTGGCGGATGGTTGCCATTTTATTATCAAGCTCTTCAGCTTTCATGGCAGCATCGTGGAGTTCATCTTTTAAATAATCGGGGATATTCCCCTCATATTTATAGTAGAGTTTATGCTCTAAACTTGCCCAGAAGTCCATAGCGAGTGTACGTAATTGAATTTCTGCAAAAACTTCTTTTGTACCAGAATTTAGCGCTAGTGGATACTTAATAATCATATGCAAACTTTTATAGCCGTTTTGCTTTGGATTAGCAATGTAATCTTTTACTTCTACAATTTCCATGTCTTCACGATTTTCAATGACTTGTTTTAAGTGATAAATATCTTCCACAAAGCAACATGTAATCCGGATGCCGATAATATCTTGCAAATGTGTTTGCGCATTTGCAATCGTTGGTGCTAAATTTTTGCGTTCGAGTTTTTTTACGATGCTTTCAGGCTGTTTCAATCTTGTTTTTATATGTTCAAACGGGTTGTAGTCCTCTAAGAATTGAGCTTCCCGGTTCATAATTTCGAATTTTGTTTTTAACTCTTCTAAAGCGAATGTATAAGGTAATACAAATGCTTTCCAATAGTTAACAGTTGATTGATTATATTTCATTTATATACACACCTTTTCATATTTGCAAATAAGGTTGCTTATTATACTAAATACCAAATCATATAAGCGCATGCTGCAAATGATGAGATCATAAAACGGTATTTTGCTTTCATTTGTTTTTAATTCCTTTCTAATTAGCTTTCATATATCAATAAATTGGATTGTTAATAAATTGATTATGTACAATTCTAATAGTAATGGATTGATGTGAATTTCGTATGAACTAATTGTTTCAGTTTTTTGTCTTTTTAGAATGATTGTTAAAAGGGTGAATTGACAAAAAGAATAATAGCATTTATTGTATAAATCGTAATTGTTACGTTTTAGTTGCGATCTTTGGAGAAAAGGAGGTCTACATATGCGTGTAAACATTACATTAGCTTGTACAGAATGCGGTGATCGTAATTATATTACGAAGAAGAATAAGCGAAATAATCCGGAGCGTATTGAACTGAAAAAATATTGTCCACGATTAAAGCGAGTAACATTGCATCGTGAAACGAAGTAAAACAGCTAGAGAAATCTTGCTGTTTTTTTATGCATTTCTATTCTTAAGTAGGTACAGACACAAACAACCCCCCGCCCACATACATATAGTAAAGACCACTATTTTGGCGGAGGTGAAGGGTTTGAGTCTATTCGCCGCAATTGGATACATGATTCGCGAAGTGTTTGTATTTGTTTCTTATGTTAAAAACAATGCGTTCCCACAGCCATTGTCATCAGACGATGAAAAGAAGTACTTAGAGCTGATGGAGCAAGGTGATGCTCATGCGAGAAATCTTTTAATTGAACATAATTTACGGCTTGTGGCTCATATTGTTAAGAAATTTGAAAACACAGGTGAGGATTCGGAAGATTTAATTTCTATCGGAACGATTGGGCTCATTAAGGCAATTGAGAGTTATTCAGCGGGGAAAGGAACGAAGCTGGCGACATATGCAGCTCGTTGTATTGAAAATGAAATTTTAATGCATTTGCGTGTACTGAAGAAAACAAAAAAAGATGTTTCACTTCATGACCCGATTGGACAGGACAAGGAAGGAAATGAAATATCACTTATCGATATTTTAAAATCCGAATCCGAAGATGTAATTGATATGATCCAGCTTAGCATGGAATTAGAAAAAATTAAGGAATATATCGATATTTTAGATGAACGAGAGAAAGAAGTGATTGTAAAAAGGTTTGGACTTGGTCTTGATAAAGAAAAAACGCAGCGAGAAATTGCGAAAGCGCTAGGCATTTCAAGAAGTTACGTGTCCCGGATTGAGAAGCGAGCGCTGATGAAAATGTTTCATGAATTTGTTCGTGCGGAGAAGGAAAAGAAGGGAAAAGCGTAAAGGTGTGTGGTACGGTTGCAGCTCGAGTGCAGCCGTTTTTTCTTTTGATGAAAAGGGAATAAAACAAGAAACTCTAAGAAGAAATATACGTTCACTGTTGAAAATGACGGGTTCTATCTGTAATATTAAAAGGTGCTAACGAATTTAAGAATGAAATAGTACTTGTTTTTTCTTTTTATATGACTGACTCGATGTATGATAAGTGAATATAAAAACCACTTTCTGATATAGAAAGAAAAGAAGGGAAAGCTAAACTTAATTGTTACATTAAGACTTATTAGGAGGTTTCGCGGTTTGCGACGTACATTATATCGACTCATGATCGAACTTACAAACGGGCGTTTTACTTCTTATATATTACGTAAATTTGCACAGTCTCGCTTAAGTTCCATTATTATTTCATCTTATGCAAAAGCATTTCAATTGAATCAGGATGAGATGGAGAAGGACTTAAAGGAATACCAGACGCTGCATGAATTATTTACACGTAAGTTGAAAGAAGGAAAACGAGAAATAGATGCAGCGGCATCAAGTATTGTTAGTCCTGTTGATGGGGTATTTGCTGATCATGGCCCTATTGAAGAAACGAAAACATTTGATATTAAAGGTAAGCGGTATTCGCTTGTGGATATGCTAGGTAATGAAGAGCGAGCAAGACGCTATGCCGGCGGTACATATATGGTTATTTATTTAAGTCCAAGTCATTATCATCGCATTCATAGCCCGCTCTCAGGTGCTGTGACAGAGAGATTTGTACTTGGAAGAAAATCATATCCAGTAAACGCAGCAGGAATGAAATATGGAAAAGAACCATTGTCAAAGAACTATCGTTCTGTCACAGAGATCGATAGTGAAGGACAACATATGGCGCTTGTAAAAGTAGGAGCTATGTTTGTAAATAGTATTGAGCTTCTTCATGAAAGAAATACTGTTCAAAAAGGTGAAGAGATGGCATACTTTACATTTGGTTCAACAGTCGTGTTACTGTTTGAAAAAGGAATGGTTGAAGTTGTTTCAACATTAACGAGTGGCCAAGAACTTCGCGTTGGTGAAAAAATCGCAACGCGCTTATCTAATGGTAACGGGCAGTAAAAGTTTTATCACAAACTTGTGAGGACACCAAGAAGTTAGATGGACTTATGTGATGAGTGAAAAGTTCCCACGGATGGAAGTTTCATTTTATAAAAGAGCCATCTTGAGGATGGCTCTTTTTACAGGCGAAGCAGTAATCTATATGTACTCAAGACGATTTGACAAGCTTGTCCTCTAATGATCGCCGGATGATTTCTTGTTTTATAAGTAAAATGAAGTCAGGATTTAATTTTAGTTCTTTTGCTTTATAATAAGACTCAGTGAGTAACTCAGTAGATAACTGTTCCATATGTTTCGTTTTCAAGGTGAGTCACCTCCGATAATAAGGATAGGTTCTTTGTTGCATCTACTGTATCAAAAAATTATGATAGTCACAAACGACTGGTTATCCACATATCACCGTGGATAAGGTGTGTATGAGTTGTTGATAAATTTTGAATTAACTGAAATATTAATGTGGAAAATGTGTACAATGTTATCCACAAGCTCGCTATCGAAAAATGTTGTCGAAAAATTTTAAGAAAACTCCTCAAAGAGGTGAAAGAAATTGAAATTATTTTTACCTAATGAATACGTAAAAAACGTATATCATGTTCAACCGGAAGATTTAAAAAAACGCGGGATCAAAGGTATTATTACTGATTTAGATAATACTTTAATTGAATGGGATCGTCCGAATGCAACGCCTAAGCTTGAGCAATGGTTTTTAAAAATGAAAGAGCAAGGCATTCAAGTAACGGTCGTTTCAAATAATAATGAGCAACGTGTAAAGGATTTTGCAGATCCACTTGGCATTCCTTTTATCCATAGCGCACGTAAACCATTTGTTCGTGCTTTTAAACGTGCGATACAAGAAATGAATTTAAAAGCGGATGAAGTAGTTGTTATTGGGGACCAATTGTTAACGGATGTATTAGGCGGGAATCGCGTTGGTTTATATACAATTTTAGTCGTGCCAGTGGCACAAACAGATGGACTAGTAACGCGCTTTAATCGAAAAATTGAACGAAGAATTATGAGCAATATGAAGAAAAAAGGTTTAATTAACTGGGAGGAATAAAGTTTGACTGAAACAATTAAATGTATTGGTTGCGGTGTAGAAATTCAAACAGAAAATAAAAATGGAGTTGGATATGCACCAACTTCATCTTTAGAAAAAGAACAGGTGATTTGTCAACGTTGTTTCCGTTTAAAGAACTATAATGAAATTCAAGATGTGTCTTTAACAGATGATGATTTCTTGCGCATTTTAAATGGAATTGGACAATCAGACGCACTTGTTGTCAAAATTGTAGATATTTTTGACTTCAATGGTAGTTGGTTACCAGGCTTACATCGTTTTGTAGGGAACAACAAAGTATTGCTTGTTGGAAACAAATCGGATTTAATTCCAAAGTCAGTAAAGCATGATAAAGTAAAACATTGGATGCGTTATAGTGCAAAGCAACTGGGCTTAAAACCAGAAGATGTCTTTTTAATTAGTGCAGCAAAAGGACAAGGTATTCGCGAGCTTGCTGAGGCGATTGAACAGTACCGCGGTGGTAAGGATGTATACGTTGTAGGGTGTACAAATGTTGGGAAATCTACATTTATTAATCGCATGATTAAAGAATTTAGTGAAGAAACTGAGAATGTGATTACAACGTCTCATTTTCCAGGAACAACACTTGATTTAATTGACATTCCATTAGATGAAACATCTTCTTTATATGATACACCAGGTATTATTAATCACCACCAAATGGCACATTACGTTGGAAAGCAAAGCTTAAAGCTTATTACACCAACGAAGGAAATTAAGCCAATGGTATTCCAATTAAACGAAGAACAAACATTATTCTTCGGGGGATTAGCACGTTTTGATTATATTAGTGGTGGTCGTCGTGCGTTCACTTGTCATTTATCAAATCGTCTACCAATTCATCGTACAAAACTTGAAAAAGCAGATGAATTGTATGAAAAACATGCTGGGGAGTTATTAAATCCACCAACTCCAGAAGAACTAGAAAATATGCCTGGGCTTGTGAAATATGAATTTAATATTCGTGAGCCCAAAACAGATGTTGTATTCTCTGGATTAGGATGGGTGACTGTAAATGAGCCAGGTGCAAAAATCGTTGCTCATGTACCAAAAGGAGTTAGTGTTTCATTACGTAAATCTTTAATTTAATATGGAGAGGGATTTATGAAACAATTATATGGTGTAATCGGGAATCCAATTGGACATTCATTGTCACCGCTCATGCATAACGATGCATTTGAACACTTGAATATAGATGCTCATTATCATGCGTTTCTTGTAGAAGAAGAAACATTAGGGGAAGCAGTGAAAGGGTTAAAGGCGTTAGGAGTTTCAGGATTTAATGTCACGACTCCACATAAAGTTTCAATTATGAAATACTTGGATGAAATTGATCCGTTAGCAAAGCAAATTGGTGCTGTGAATACGGTAGTTCATAGAGATGGAAAACTAATTGGTTATAATACAGATGGAATTGGTTATGTTCGTTCATTACAATCGATTAGTAAAGAGCCGCTTTATCAAAAGCGTATTTTATTACTCGGTGCAGGTGGAGCGTGCCGTGCTATCTATTTTTCGCTTGCAGACGCAGGTGTAAAGGAAATTGATATTGCCAATCGAACAGTGGAAAAGGCAAATCATCTTCTCTCTGGATGCCAAGCAAAGATTACATCGCAAGCTCTTTCATTAGAGCAAGCAACTGAAGAACAAGGGAATTATGATATTATCATTCATACAACAACGATAGGAATGCATCCGCATATCCAAAATACACCGTTGCAAATTCAATCTTTGAAACAAGGGACGATTGTCTCGGATATTATTTATAATCCATTTGAGACAAAGCTTCTGCAAGATGCGAAAGCTAAAGGAGCGATCGTACAGAATGGAATAGATATGTTTGTTTATCAAGGAGCACTTGCATTTGAATTGTGGACAGGACGTATGCCGAATATCGAAAAAATGAAACAATTAGTAATGAGAAAGCTTGGAGGCTAACTATATGTTAACAGGAAAACAAAAAAGATTTTTACGTGCAAAAGCACATCACTTAACACCGATTTTTCAAGTTGGAAAAGGTGGCGTAAATGAAAATATGGTAAAACAAATTGCAGAGGCGTTAGAAGCTCGTGAGTTATTCAAAGTGAGCGTACTACAAAACTGTGAATTTGATCGTCGTGAAGTTGCAGAAGAATTGGCTAAAGGTGCGAGAGCTGAAATTGTCCAAGTAATTGGAAGCACAATTGTTTTATATAAAGAATCAAGAGAAAATAAACAAATCAAACTTCCATAATAGCAAGTTTAATGTGCTCAGGATGTGTATATGTCGTTTCCATAGCATATGCTTGCTATGTTCGGGATAATAGGGTTTAGACCAATTGAGCTTTTACAGGCAGTAATCTCTCCGCATGTTGTTTCGGAAAGATTACTGCTTGTGAATTAAAGGGGGCGTTTCATTTGAAAAAAATCGGAATCATTGGCGGCACGTTTGATCCGCCTCATTATGGACATTTGCTGATTGCAAATGAGGTATATGATGCACTCGCGCTTGATGAAATATGGTTTTTGCCGAATCAAATTCCACCTCATAAACAAGATCGTAGTATTACAAGTGTAGAAAATCGATTGAACATGTTAGAGTTAGCAATTGAGCAAGAGGAGTATTTCTCGGTTTGTTTAGAAGAGTTAAGAAGAGAAGGTCCATCCTATACATATGACACTATGTTACAATTAACTAAGAAGCATCCGGACGCGCAGTTTCATTTTATTATTGGCGGAGATATGGTGGAGTATTTACCAAAATGGTATAACATCGAGAAATTACTTCAACTTGTAACTTTTGTTGGGGTTGCAAGACCGGGGTATACATTAAATACACCTTATGAAATCGTCACAGTAGAAATTCCGGAATTTGCTGTTTCGTCTTCCTTGTTACGTGAGAGATATAAAGAGAAGAAAACGTGCAAATATTTGCTTCCAGAACAAGTACAGGTATATATCGAGAGGAATGGGTTGTATGAATCGTGAGAAAGCACTTGAGATTGTAAAACAACAAATGCATGAAAAACGTTATATACATACAATTGGTGTAATGGAAACGGCAATTGAACTTGCTAAGCTATATGCCGTGGATGAGAAAAAAGCAGAAATGGCTGCTATATTTCATGATTATGCAAAATGTAGACCGATTCAAGAGATGGAAGACATTATTAAGCAGGAA
This sequence comes from Bacillus cereus group sp. N21, assembly GCF_016483395.1. Classification (NCBI taxonomy): domain Bacteria; kingdom Bacillati; phylum Bacillota; class Bacilli; order Caryophanales; family Bacillaceae; genus Bacillus; species Bacillus cereus group sp. N21. Next base: position 101,700 of record NZ_JAEHBX010000012.1, on the reverse strand, counting down.
GAGTTGCCAAAAGATTTACTTCACTACAACAAAGAGTTATGGCATGCACCAGTTGGGGCATACTTAGTAGAAAAAGAAGTCGGCATTACGGACTCTGAAATTCTGCAAGCTATTACATATCATACAAGCGGTCATGAAGAGATGACAATGCTTGATAAAGTTATTTATGTGGCAGATTATATTGAACCTGGACGCAAATTTCCAGGTGTGGAAGAAGCACGGAAATTAGCACAGGAAGATATAAATAAAGCTTTATTATTTGCATTAAAACGTACGATTCAATTTTTAATGGAAAAGGATCAAACGATCTATCCGTTAACATTTCAAACATACAATGCGGTACTGAAGGAGGAAATTACTGAATGAAAGATAAAGAGTTATTAGTATTAGCAGCAAAAGCAGCTGATGATAAAAGAGCAGAAGATATGGTTGTACTAAACATGCAAGGAATTTCACCAATTGCAGATTATTTTATTATTTGTCACGGGAATTCTGATAAGCAAGTACAAGCAATTGCACGTGAAATTAAAGCGAAGGCACATGAATTCCAAATCGACGTACAACGTATGGAAGGCTTCGATGAAGCGCGTTGGGTTCTAGTGGACCTTGGTGATGTAGTTGCGCATGTATTCCATAAAGATGAGCGTGATCATTATAATTTAGAGCGTCTATGGGGCGATGTGCCACGTGAAGATATTACAGAAGAGTTAAGCTAATGAGATATGAGCAATTTGCATTGTTGTATGATGAACTCATGAATGATGTCCCATATGATAAATGGGTAGAATTCACAGAGGAAAGCTTACAGCAGGCAGGCATGAAAGAGGCGAAGATTCTTGATGTAGCGTGCGGGACTGGGAATGTAACACTTCCGCTTGTGCGAAAAGGTTATGACATGATTGGTGTCGATCTTTCAGAAGAAATGCTAACAGTTGCCCAGCAAAAGCTAGGGGGAGAAGGGTATTTTATTCCTTTTTATCAACAGGATATGAGAGAACTGGATGTTCCTGGTGAATTTGATTGTGTGACAATCTTTTGTGATTCATTAAATTATGTATTGCAAGAAGAAGGGATACAAGAAACATTCAGACGAGTATTTCACCATTTGCGTCAAGATGGTCTGTTCTTATTTGATGTACACTCTTTATATAAAATTTATCATGTCTTTCAAAATGAAACGTACACAGTCAATGGGGAAGAGATAGCTCTCATTTGGAACTGCTTCCCTGGCGAAGAATCAGATAGTGTAGAACATGACTTGTCATTCTTTGTACAGGATCCAGAGGAAGGTGTATATCATCGCTTTGATGAATGTCATATGCAACGTGCCTATTCAGTTGAATTGTTAACAAAATGGCTTGAAGAAGCTGGATTTACAGTACTTCGTGTAACGGGTGATTTTGAACGAATGGAAGTAACTGAACAAACGGAACGTATCTTTTTTATGGCGAAAAAGAATGGATAAAAAAAAGCAACCGATTAGGTTGCTTTTTTTTGTTTAGAATACAATATTTTATTTATAGAAAAGTAGAAAAGTAATACCTATAAAATCTAAAAATAAGGGTTTGATAAAAAATAGGATGAGAAAAAGAGAAGGATTTTTAAGAGGATTCTGTATCATTGTGGCGTATTATTTACGTGTGCTTATTAAATTGTTGTTCAACGCCTTCTAAATCTTCATCGTATTTTTCATGTGTCCGCTCGAATAATTTATGGAACATATCTCCGACGTGATCCTCTAAAATACGAATACCCTCTCCTGTAACACCGCCTTTTACACATACTTTCTCTTGTAGAGTTGGTAATGTGAAAATTTCTTTTTCTAGTAATTTCCCCATCCCGATAATCATTTCACTTGCTAAAGTAGTTGCTTCTTCATGAGTAATATTTGTTTTATCCACAGCAGCATCAATGAAACATTGTAGTAAGTAGCTGAAGAATGCGGGTCCGCAGCTTGCAATGTCAGATGAAACTCGTGTAATATCTTCTCCGATCACAATAGGTGTAGAAATATTTTTAAACAAACGAAGTAACTTTTGTTCCCATTCTTTCGAACAGTTTTTCCCGAATGTGAATAGTGAGGCGCCAGAGAATGCGCGGTTTGTAATGCTCGGAATAATACGTGCGACGTGACAAGATACAACCTGTTCTAATTGAGCTGCTGATATGGGGCTTGTAATAGAAATTAAACATTTTTCATCAGTAAAGTGGGCAGTGTGTTTTTTTAAAATTGGATAGATGTCTAAAGGTTTAACGCAAATAAAAATAAGCTCTGAACGTTCAATTACCTCTTGCACTGTCTTTGCTATATGAACAGAAGGATACTTCTCTTTTATATGATATGCTTTGGCAGGCGTACGATTAATAATAGTAAGGCACGAAGGTTTGACAGCACGGGTTTCTAAAAATGCATCGATTAGTATATTCCCCATGTTTCCTGTCCCTATAATTCCTATGTTCAATGTTTCATCCCTCCTTCGTAACATCTTTCTCCTAAACAATATGAACCATGTTGTGAATTTATGAATTGGAGGTATTAAAATTATGCAGAATTTTCAAAAGAAGTGGCTCGTTTTATTAGGGGCTGTTGGCGTCGTATTTATACTGTTTATGTGGCAGACGAAGCAACAAGCTGTGCAACCGACCGTGAAACTTGATACAAATGTGAAGAGTGAAGAGAGAAAAGGTAAATTGAAAGTAGCAGAATCAAATGAACAGAAAAAAACAATTATGATTGATATAAAAGGTGCTGTGCATCGCGAAGGTGTATATGAGGTAGGAGCGGGTGCACGCGTAAAAGACGGGATTGAAAAAGCGGGTGGTTTTTTACCTGAAGCGGATATGGAAAAAGTGAACTTAGCGCAGCTTATGCAAGATCAAATGGTACTCTATGTCCCGAAAAAAGGAGAGCAATTTCAAGGAGCTAATCTACCTTCAGGGCGGCAGGAGGAGAAAATTCAAATTAATGTTGCTTCAAAAGAGCAGCTCGAAAAAATAACGGGAATTGGGCCTCGGAAAGCAGAAAATATTTTGAAATATCGAGAAGAACATGGGCCGTTTCAAAAAATGGAAGATTTATTGGAGGTAGATGGCATTGGAGAGAAATCGCTTGAAAAAATAAAAGATAAAATAATTATTCCATAAAGGATTGACGAACTTTTTCTTCTTTCGCTACACTACAAGTAGATGAAAAAGTAGGTGAAAAGATATGGAACGAATTTCTTGGGATCAATATTTTATGACGCAAAGTCACTTATTATCGCTACGTAGTACGTGTACAAGGCTTGCAGTAGGAGCGACAATTGTCCGCGATAAGCGAATTATTGCGGGTGGATATAACGGTTCAATCACAGGTGGTGTGCATTGTATAGATGATGGGTGTTATATCATTGATAATCATTGTGTTCGTACAATTCACGCTGAAATGAATGCACTGTTGCAATGTGCAAAATTTGGTGCGAAAACAGAAGGTGCGGAAATTTATGTTACACACTTTCCTTGTTTACAATGTTGTAAAGCCATTATTCAAAGTGGTATTACAGCTGTTTATTACGCACAAAACTATAAAAATCACCCGTATGCTGTGGAACTATTCGAACAAGCAAATGTCACTGTGAAACATGTTCCGTTAGAATATGATATTACAACGTTAGAGCAACAAGAACGTCATTTGCAATTAAAAGAACTGTTTTCATCTTTAGAAAAAGATGATTTAACAATGAATGAATTACAACAAGTATTCGCTAGAGCAAAAGAGATACTATAAGTGCGTGTTCAAAAAGGAGGATAAAGAGAGCCTGGCAGTTCGAGACGCGGAAGTCAGGAGAGTGCGGAGTGTAGATGGAACTACATGAGTGCCGGATTGGCGAAGCAGACGAAGAAATGTGAAAGGTATCTTTCCTGGATTTTTTGAACATCCGCTATAAGGGGTGAGTATAAGTTGCGTGGACAATGGGGCTATATTGCAATCTCGTTTGTTATTGGGATTGCGATTGCCTGTTCCTCCTTTAAATTGTTGTATATTGGTTTATTTTGTTGTTATATTCTATTTTGTATATATCGTACTTCACGTCGAATCCTCTTTTTTTGCATACTGGCATGTTCCGGTAGCTTCCTCTATACCTCATATGTTGAATGGAAAAATCAGCATTCAAAAGGGTTAGACTTTGAAATAACAGAAGGTGTGATTCAAACTACACCCCTTATAAATGGTGATCGACTCTCTTTTCAAATGGAGGTCAATGATAGAGATACGTTGCAATTGATGTACAAAATTCAATCAGTTGAACAAAAAGAACAGTTGCAGAAATTACATGCTGGTATGAGTTGTACATTTCAAGGAGAAATGAAAGTGCCGTCAGAAGCACGGAATTTCCACGGGTTCGACTATCGTGACTACTTACATAAGCAAAAGATTCACTTTTTATTCGAAGCAAAAGAGATTTCAAATTGTATCCAAAAATCTTTGACGTTTACACAGTGGGTCTTTTTATTACGCCAAAATGCGGTGTCGATAGTCGCAGAAATGTTTCCTGGGCAATCCGGAGCGTTTATGAATGCGTTGTTATTTGGAGATCGGCAACTGATGACATTTGAAGTAGAAGAACAATACCAACAGTTTGGTCTTATCCACTTATTATCCATTTCAGGATCACATATTGTATTATTAATGGCGATTGGCTACTTTGTTCTACTACGGATTGGTGTAACGAGGGAAATGGCGACAATCTGCCTTATTATTTGCATTCCGCTGTATATGTTTTTAGCAGGGGCGTCTCCATCTGTCATGAGGGCTTCTGTAACGGGTGTTATGTTGTTGCTAGCACTAATGCATTCTATCCGTGTTTCCAGTTTAGATGCGCTTAGTATGACGGCTGTATTAATGCTTTTATATAACCCTTATATGGCTTTTGATATTGGATTTCAATTTTCGTTTGTTGGTAGTTTTGCGTTATTGCTGTCAGCAAGTAGGCTATTACAGCATGATAATGGTCTGATTCAAAATACAATCTATCTTTCTGTTATTTCACAACTTGCTAGTACTCCTATTTTGTTATATCATTTTGGTTATTTTTCTCCATATAGTATTTTCCTCAACCTTCTATATGTCCCGCTTCTATCTTGTGTTGTGTTACCGTGTAGTATTGTAATTTTTGCGTGTATACTATTTGTACCTTTCGTAGCGAAATGGCTCGCACAAATGTTATCAGTATGTTTAACAATTTCTAATAATATTCTTCAGTACTGTGAAAATCTCCCGTTTCTTCGCTTTACCTTTGGCCAAACGCCTTTATTTCTTATAGTTTTATATTGTTTTAGTATCGTTAGTATATTTATTGTGTGGGAAAGAGTGGTTAGAAAAAAGTTTTTATTCCTGACTGTTGGGTTTTTCCTCTTTATATGTATTTTTCATTATATTTCGCCTTATTTCCGTACTAACGGAAGTGTGACTTTTATTGATGTTGGACAAGGGGATGCGATCTTGATTCGTCTTCCGTATGAAAAGGGGGTCTATCTCATTGATACAGGAGGAACGATTCCTGTAAAAAAAGAAGCATGGCAGAAGAAAAAACATGAATTTTCTGTTGGACACGATATTCTCCTTCCATTTTTGCAAAAAGAGGGTATTCGGAAAATTGATAAGTTGATTGTAACGCATGGAGATACAGATCATATGGGAGCGGCTAAAGAATTGTTATCCGCTATTACTGTAGGGGAAATCGTATTTGGGAAGAAGCGAGAAGATGCTGTGGTCGAAAAAGAATTGAAAAAAATTGCAAAGGAAAAAAATATAAGGATAAACATTGTAGGAGAAGGGGATGGATGGCAAGTAGACGAAGCGATATTTACTGTACTATCCCCAGAGGGAGGAGAGAAAGAGGATAACGATTCGTCTATTGTGTTATGGGTAAAGCTAGGTGGATTTATATGGCTGTTTACTGGAGATCTAGAAGAGAAAGGCGAGCGACGAATTGTAGAGCAGTATCCAGAGTTGCGAGCGGATATTTTAAAGGTTGGGCATCATGGTAGTAAGACGTCGTCCTCATCTTCTTTTTTACACCTGATTCAGCCTAAAAAGGCAATTATTTCAGCTGGAGAGCATAATCGATATGGTCATCCGCATCAGCAAGTGCTAGAGCGTTTGTTAGAACTTGATATTGAAATATGGCGAACAGACAAGCAAGGAGCTATTTCCTATGTTTTTGAAGGCGAAAGAGGAACGTTTCAAAGTAAACTAACATATGATGAAGCACAGAAAAGGTGAAGTGAAAAAAAAGAAGGCCGCAAGCAGCAGCCTTTAAGAACCAATAAATTTAATAATTGTTGCAATAATGAAAATTGTTGCGAAAAAACCAAATGAGACGATAAAACCTACCCCTGAATCAATAGCGTCATTGCGTTTACTTTGAACGTTTTGCTCAAATTCATTCATTTAGAATCCCTCCCCAACATTCCATTTTAGTATAAGATATTGTCAGAAAAAAATCTACAATTTCCATATGAAGATAAAGGGAGACTTTAATCAGTGGGTTTGCTCTGCCACTGATGATTAACCCCCACCAATCGGGTTTTTACGGGCAATTGATCCCATATCTGACTTTTTTGCTTTCGCTGAATTTTGAGATGAGGGTCTTACTGCACGTGAGTAGCGGGGGAGATAGAGAATATGTGTGTAGAAGTAGGTGGTAAATCTTATGTGAAAAGAAGATGGAAATTTGATTTCCATGCATGTTAACAGTTAACAATTATACTTATCCGGCAGTTGCGAATAATAACAGTAAAGTGGTTACCGCACACCAATAAGAATCCCGGGACTTATTGCGTGGCGTTTTATATAGATAAAGGGACGGGTTAGTTTAAACCTGTTCCTTTGTACTTGTAAAACAAAAGATACCACATTAGTATAGAGATATATTGCCAAATTAGGGAGTAGGAAAAAGCATGAGTGAAATACATAAGAAGATTAAAAAGAAACAGTTTGCACCACTTTATTTAATATATGGAACGGAAGTTTATTTTATAAATGAAACAATAAAGCTTATAACAACGGAAGCGCTAGCTGAAGAAGATCGTGAGTTTAATGTTGTAACATATGACTTAGAAGAAGCGTATTTGGAAGATGTAATAGAAGATGCACGGACGCTTCCTTTTTTTGGAGAACGTAAAATACTACTAGTTAAATCCCCATTGTTTTTAACATCACAAAAAGAAAAACTAGAACAAAATCTAAAGATTTTGGAGGAGTATGTTGCAGAACCATCTCCATTTTCGATTGTTGTATTTGTAGCTCCTTATGAAAAATTAGATGAGCGGAAAAAAATCACAAAATTATTAAAGAAAACGGCAGATGTAGTAGAAGCAAGTACGATGCAAGTACAGGACGTTCGTAAATGGATTGTGGCCCGTGTAGATGAAGTGCATGTACATATTGAGGAAGCAGCTGTTAGTTTACTATTGGAGCTTGTAGGAAGCAATGTAACGATGCTAGCAAAGGAAATGGACAAGTTGACCCTTTATGTTGGTATAGGTGGAGAAATTACAACAGGGCTTGTAGCGGAACTGGTACCAAAATCGGTTGAACAAAATGTGTTTGCGTTAACAGAAAAGGTAGTAAAAAAAGATATTGCTGGGGCTATGCTAATTCTAGATGGACTATTTACGCAGCAAGAGGAACCAATTAAATTATTGGCGTTATTAGTGAGTCAATTTCGTTTACTGTACCAAGTGAAGGAATTACAGCAACGTGGATATGGACAAAATCAAATTGCTTCGCATATTGGTGTTCACCCGTACCGAGTAAAGTTGGCGATGAATCAAACGAAATTTTTCTCGTTTGAAGAATTGAAAAAAGTTATTTTAGAGCTAGCTGAAGCTGATTATAGTATGAAAACAGGGAAAATGGATAAAAAGCTTGTCTTGGAGTTTTTCTTAATGCGTTTAAATCATATTGGGTAAAATAAAAGCGGAGGCAGTTCGCTCAGAATCACAGGTCATTGGAGCCCCCCACCGAGAAGTGTTTTTGGCTTCAATCGAGAGGATGAAATGGCCGGAGATTCTAGTTGCTATAGCTGGATAAAATAAAAAAGTTCATGTCATCTGCTGCATGGACTTTTTTGTATATAAAAAAACGATCCAAATGGATCGTTTTTTAAACGCCTTACGCGTTTACTTGTTTCGCTAAGCGAGATTTTTGACGAGCTGCAGCGTTTTGGTGGATAAGACCTTTACGAGCTGCTTTGTCAAGTTTTTTAGAAGCAGTTTTGAAAGCTTCTTTAGCATTTTCAAGATCGTTATTAGTAACTAAAGCTTCTACAGTTTTAACAGCTGAACGCATGTCAGACTTGATAGAAGCGTTATGTGCACGACGCTCTTCGCTAAGTTTAGCGCGTTTGATAGCAGATTTAATGTTTGCCATACTTTTCACCTCCCTGGTGCGATCGAGTGACTCGATACTTACATAGAACAAGTGATATTCTATCAAACGGAGAAGAGAATTGCAATAGCGAGATCAATGAAATTTCATGTAAGGGAAAGAATGGCCTTATATAATTTTGGGAAATCTAACGATATTTACTATTAAATGCGGAGGAGATACGATGAAAGAACCATTAGATTTAAGTAAATATAGCGTTAGGACAGACCTTGCAGTAGAAGCGCATCAAATGTTACAAGAACGTCAACAAAAACAAACGGGAATCGAAGGTGTTGTTGTAAAAGAGCGTGAAGAAGAAGGGATTACGATTACGAAAGTGATAATCGATGAAAGTGCTTCTGAATCGATGGGTAAAAAAGCCGGGAATTATTTAACGCTTGAAGTGCAAGGGATCCGCCAGCAAGATACGGAACTTCAGCAAAAAGTGGAACGTATTTTTGCAAAAGAATTCTCTTACTTATTAGGAGAAATTGGAATAACCAAAGAAGCAAGCTGCTTAATTGTAGGGCTAGGGAATTGGAATGTCACACCAGATGCACTTGGTCCGATTGTTGTAGAGAATGTGCTTGTGACACGCCATCTTTTTAAATTACAACCTGAAAGTGTAGAGGAAGGGTATCGCCCAGTTAGTGCAATTCGTCCAGGTGTAATGGGGATTACAGGGATTGAAACAAGTGACGTCATTTACGGTATCATTGAAAAAACAAAGCCGGATTTTGTTATCGCTATCGATGCGCTTGCTGCAAGGTCTATTGAACGAGTAAACAGTACGATACAGATTTCAGATACGGGAATTCATCCTGGATCTGGTGTAGGAAATAAACGAAAAGAACTAAGTAAAGAAACGCTAGGAATTCCTGTGATTGCTATCGGTGTTCCGACGGTTGTAGATGCTGTTTCCATTACGAGCGATACAATTGATTTTATCCTAAAACATTTTGGACGTGAAATGAGAGAAGGAGATAAGCCGTCTCGATCTTTATTGCCAGCAGGTTTTACATTTGGAGAAAAGAAGAAACTAACAGAGGAAGATATGCCGGATGAAAAAAGCCGTAATATGTTTTTAGGGGCAGTGGGCACATTGGAAGATGAAGAAAAACGAAAATTAATTTACGAAGTATTAGCTCCTCTTGGTCATAATTTAATGGTGACGCCGAAAGAAGTAGATGCATTTATTGAAGATATGGCAAATGTAATAGCGAGTGGTTTAAATGCTGCACTTCATCATCAAATTGACCAAGATAATACAGGTGCATATACGCATTGAGGAGAAGAGGCGAAAGTAGTTGAGTAGATTTACGCTTCAATGTGTGTGCTGCGTTATTCTGTTTTTGTTTGTGATGCTAATCGGAATTGGAATCGTTAATCATGGCTTAAAAAGCATGAAAGGCTATCGGCAGCCAACATATGAACAAGTTGCACGAATGACGGGAACTGGAAGTGAAAATGTTGATTTAGAAATTTTAGGAGGTACATTTTCAGCAAGTGAAAAACAAAAACAGTTAGAAAGTCTCAGAAGTTTTAATGTTGTAGAAGGACTGGGAATGGGAATCGCAGAATTTGTTCGAAGTATCGCTAAGTTTAGTACAGATATAGTAATTGGGAAAATAAAAGATATTTTTAGCCAATTGGGAGAATAAAAAGAGGTTGTCTTATCATTTTGTAAGACAACCATTTTTTTGTTATAAAAAGGTTTGTCTCGTTTGATCTGCTCGCATAAGATAAAGAGAGGAAGATTTGTCTTATAAGCAGCACGAGTTTTCATTGAATCTTTGCTGCTCTATTGATATAATCAGTGCTAGTGTATATTGGCGAGACTATTAGGAGTTGAGAACATAGATGAATAAAGAAGAAAGAGCAAAAAGACAGTCCAACATTCGTAACTTCTCCATCATTGCTCATATTGACCACGGAAAGTCAACGTTGGCAGATCGTATTTTGGAGAAAACAAATGCGTTAACACAGCGCGAAATGAAAGCTCAATTACTTGACTCTATGGATTTAGAGCGTGAGCGTGGTATTACAATTAAATTAAATGCAGTTCAATTAACGTATACGGCAAAAAACGGTGAAGAATATACTCTTCACTTAATCGATACACCAGGGCACGTCGACTTTACGTACGAAGTATCTCGTAGTTTAGCGGCTTGTGAAGGTGCTATCCTTGTTGTTGATGCAGCGCAAGGTATTGAAGCGCAAACGTTAGCGAACGTGTATTTAGCGCTTGATAATAATTTAGAAATTTTACCGGTTATTAATAAAATCGATTTGCCAAGTGCTGACCCAGAGCGTGTTCGTCAAGAAGTAGAAGATGTAATTGGTTTAGATGCATCAGAAGCTGTACTTGCTTCCGCAAAGGCTGGAATTGGGATTGAAGATATTTTAGAACAAATCGTTGAAAAAGTACCAGCTCCAGAAGGTGACCCGGAAGAGCCACTTCAATGTATGATTTTTGACTCTTTATATGACCCATATCGTGGTGTAATTGCGTATATCCGTGTTGTGAACGGTACAGTAAAAGTTGGCGATAAAGTACGTATGATGGCAACTGGTAAAGAATTTGAGGTAACAGAAGTAGGTGTATTTACACCGAAAACAACGCAGCGTGAAGAGTTAACAGTAGGTGATGTAGGATTCCTAGCAGCATCTATTAAAAATGTAGGAGACACACGCGTTGGTGATACAATCACACATGCGAAACGTCCAGCAGCAGAACCATTACCAGGTTATCGTAAATTAAACCCAATGGTATTCTGTGGTTTATATCCAATCGATTCGGCGCGTTATAACGATTTACGTGATGCATTAGAAAAACTTGAATTGAATGATTCTGCTCTTGAATTTGAGCCAGAAACATCTCAAGCATTAGGATTCGGTTTCCGTTGTGGCTTCTTAGGGTTGCTTCACATGGAAATCATTCAAGAACGTATTGAACGTGAATTTAAGATTGATTTAATTACAACGGCGCCAAGTGTTATTTATAAAGTATATTTAACGAGCGGTGAAGATCTTATTGTTGATAACCCATCTAACATGCCAGATCCGCAATCTATTGACCGTGTGGAAGAACCGTTTGTAAAAGCGACGATTATGGTTCCAAATGATTACGTTGGTGCTGTAATGGAAATTTGCCAAGGGAAACGTGGTACATTCCTTGATATGCAATATTTAGATGAAACACGTGTTACGTTAACATATGAGATCCCACTTTCTGAAATCGTATACGACTTCTTTGATCAATTGAAATCTAATACGAAAGGGTATGCATCATTTGATTACGAGTTAATCGGTTACAAACCGTCTAGACTTGTGAAGATGGATATTTTATTAAATAATGAACAAGTCGATGCTTTATCATTCATTGTACATCGCGATTCAGCCTATGATCGTGGTAAAGTAATTGTAGAAAAATTAAAAGAATTAATTCCAAGACAACAGTTTGAAGTACCAATTCAAGCGACAATTGGGAACAAAGTTGTAGCGCGTTCTACAATTAAAGCGATGCGTAAAAACGTACTTGCAAAATGTTATGGTGGTGACATTTCTCGTAAACGTAAACTTCTTGATAAACAAAAAGAAGGTAAAAAACGTATGAAGTCTGTTGGTTCTGTAGAAGTGCCACAAGAAGCATTCATGGCTGTATTGAAAATGGACGATAACTAATAAAAAAGAAGCCGTTTGTGCGGCTTCTTTTTGTACGTAGGATTACTTTTTTAGACATCTTTTCATCTCTCCTTTACAATGGTGAGGATGCTTTTTATTGTAAGAAACAACAGTGATATAGAGTTAGGAGACTATTGATGTCTGAAAATATTCGAAAAGATATTCAAGAAAAAATACAAAACGGTGATTTTAATTGTGAAAAAGAATTGACGCTTTCTATTATTAGCGGAAAGTGGAAAGTTGTAATCTTGTGGCATCTAGGTGTAGAAGGGTCGCATCGCTTTAGTGAGTTACAACGACTATTCCCAAACATTTCTCATAAGGTTTTATCTAATCAATTAAAAGAATTAATGGAAGATGGAATCATTGATCGGACAGTATATCCAGAAGTACCTCCGCGGGTAGAGTACTTTATGACTGATTTAGGTATGACGCTTTTACCAATCGTCGAAATGATGTATGATTGGGGAAAAATGCGAATGGAACAAATCCGTAACACGTTACAGAAGTAAAGGAGCCTCCGAAGTGCGGAGGTTTTCTTTTTAGAAAGGTAGGAGTCTAGTTTAATGCAAGCTGCATATATTCATATTCCGTTTTGTCAGCATATTTGTCACTATTGTGATTTTAATAAAGTATTTATTGAACGTCAGCCTGTTGATCAATATTTAGAGTATTTAGAGAAAGAAATTATAAATACGGTTCAAAAGGTGCCGTTTGAAAATATGAAAACGATTTTTGTTGGGGGCGGGACACCAACGGCATTAAATATGGAGCAGACAAAAAAGCTGTTAGATATTATTAATCGCCGTTTACGTCCGTTCGCTCCAAACTGTGAATTGACGTTTGAAGCAAATCCTGGAGATTTGCCAAAAGAAAAGTTGAACCTACTATTAGATGGTGGTGTCAATCGAATTAGCTTTGGTGTGCAAACATTTCGAGATGAATTACTTCAGAAAATTGGACGTAAGCATACGAGGGAAGATGCATTTGTAGCGATTCGTGAAGCGCAGGAAGTAGGCTTTACGAATATTAATGTGGATTTAATTTATGCATTACCAGGGCAAACGATAGAAGATGTGAAAGAAACGTTGGACATTGCTTTTACGTTAGGAGTTCAGCATTTTTCTGCATATTCCTTAATTGTTGAACCGAAAACGGTTTTTTATAATTTAATGAACAAAGGAAAATTAAGACTTCCAGGGGAAGAGCATGAAGCAAGAATGTATGAAATGGTAATGGATGAGATGGAAAATCATGGCTATAAACAGTATGAAATCAGTAATTTTTCAAAAGAAGGCTATGAAAGTAGACATAATCTCACATACTGGAATAATGAACAGTATTATGGTTTTGGAGCTGGTGCTCACAGTTATGTAAACGGAGAACGAATTCAAAATGTTGGCCCGTTAAAGCAATATTTCTCTAAAATTGATGAGACAGGCTTCCCTTATTTAGACGTCCACGAAGTAACAAGAAAAGAAAGAATGGAAGAAGAACTATTTTTAGGGCTTCGGAAAACAAAGGGCGTTTCTAAGCTTACATTCCAAAAGAAATTTGGTGTCGAAATGGATGAGATTTTTGCAAAGCAGTTATTATCCAACAAGGAATATGGATTGCTTCAGGATAAAGGTAACCATGTTTGTTTGACGAGACAAGGTAAGTTATTAGGGAATGAAGTATTTCAGTCGTTTTTAATTGATTAATTAAATGTTCAGTAGGTATGAAAAAGTTTCTCTATTTTGTGACGTTTCCGTTGACAATTGAATGTCAATTTTGGTAAGTTATTAATAGATTTAGCACTCGAAGACAAAGAGTGCTAACAGAGGTGATGATGAGATGCTTACGGAACGTCAGCTCTTGATTTTACAAACAATTATTGATGACTTTATTGGATCAGCGCAACCTGTTGGGTCAAGAACGTTGGCTAAAAAAGATGAAATTACATTTAGTTCAGCTACGATTCGAAATGAAATGGCTGATTTAGAGGATCTGGGATTTATCGAAAAGACACACAGTTCTTCTGGACGTGTTCCTTCAGAAAAAGGATATCGATTTTATGTAGACCATCTTTTAGCACCACAACATTTATCGAATGAGGATGTTGTACAGATTAAGGATTTATTTGCTGAAAGAATTTTTGAAGCGGAAAAAATTGCACAGCAATCCGCTCAAATTTTATCAGAGCTCACAAATTATACGGCAATTGTTCTTGGACCGAAAGTGAGTGCAAATAAATTAAAGAATGTACAAATTGTTCCGCTGGATCATCAAACAGCAGTCGCCATTATTGTAACAGATACAGGTCATGTACAAAGCAAAACGATTACCGTTCCGGAATCTGTTGATTTATCAGATTTAGAAAAAATGGTTAATATTTTAAACGAAAAGCTATCTGGTGTGCCGATGGCGGAGCTGCATAATAAAATTTTAAAAGAGATTGTGACGGTTCTACGTGGGTATGTCCACAACTATGATAGTGCAATAAAAATGTTAGATGGTACATTTCAAGTTCCCTTGTCGGAAAAGATATACTTTGGGGGGAAAGCGAATATGCTTTCGCAGCCGGAGTTTCACGACATTCAAAAGGTACGCTCCTTGCTGACTATGATTGATAATGAAGCTGAATTTTACGATATTTTGCGTAATAAACAAGTCGGGATTCAAGTGAAAATCGGTCGAGAAAATTCTTCGACGGCTATGGAAGATTGTAGTTTAATTTCTGCAACCTATTCCATTGGCGAAGAACAGATTGGAACAATCGCGATCCTAGGTCCAACGAGAATGCAGTATTCTCGCGTAATTAGTCTGTTACAATTGTTTTCAAGACAATTTACAGATGGGCTAAATGGATTGTATAAATCAAAATAATAAATTCGCTCGAGCGATGAACATTGTCATTGCTGGTGTGTAACATAAAAACTATGCTTGGACGCTCATGTTAAGCATGAGCTCTGGTGCCTTTTAAGGAGGTGAAAGTTGTGGAAGAGCGTAACGAACAAGTAGTTGAAGAAGCGAAAGAAACGCAAACTGAGGAATCTATTACAGCAGAAAACAGTGAAGAAACTGTAGTAGAAGAAAAAAGTGAAGCGGCTCTTTTACAAGAAAAAGTAGATGGATTGCAAGCGAAATTGACGGAAACGGAAGGTCGCACACTACGTCTACAAGCTGATTTTGAAAACTATAAGCGCCGTGTTCAACTGGATAAGCAAGCGGCTGAAAAATATAGATCGCAAAGCCTTGTGTCAGATATTTTGCCAGCTCTTGATAACTTTGAAAGAGCGATGCAAGTGGAAGCGAGCGACGAGCAGATGAAGTCCTTATTACAAGGGATGGAAATGGTATATCGTCAATTGCTAGAAGCGCTGACTAAAGAAGGTGTTGAAGCGATTGAAGCTGTTGGTAAACAGTTTGATCCGCATGAACATCAAGCTGTTATGCAAGTAGAAGACAGCGAGTTTGAATCAAACGCGGTTGTGGAAGAATTCCAAAAAGGTTATAAACTGAAAGACCGTGTGATTCGCCCATCAATGGTAAAAGTAAATCAATAATTTACATAAATGTAGGAGGTTTCGCCATGAGTAAAATTATCGGTATTGACTTAGGTACAACAAACTCTTGTGTAGCTGTTATGGAAGGTGGAGAACCGAAGGTTATTCCAAATCCAGAAGGGAACCGTACAACACCTTCTGTTGTAGCTTTCAAAAATGAAGAGCGTCAAGTTGGGGAAGTAGCGAAGCGTCAAGCGATTACAAACCCAAATACAATCATGTCTGTTAAACGTCATATGGGTACAGACTACAAAGTAGAAGTTGAAGGTAAAAACTACACACCTCAAGAAATTTCTGCAATCATTTTACAAAACTTAAAAGCTTCTGCTGAAGCGTACTTAGGTGAAACGGTAACGAAAGCTGTTATCACAGTGCCAGCATACTTCAACGATGCAGAACGCCAAGCAACAAAAGACGCTGGCCGTATTGCTGGTTTAGAAGTAGAACGTATTATTAATGAACCAACAGCAGCTGCGCTTGCTTACGGTTTAGAAAAACAAGACGAAGAACAAAAAGTTCTAGTATATGACTTAGGTGGCGGTACATTCGACGTATCTATTCTTGAGTTAGCAGATGGAACATTTGAAGTTATTTCAACTGCGGGTGACAACCGTCTTGGTGGTGACGACTTTGACCAAGTTATCATCGATCATTTAGTAGCTGAATTCAAAAAAGAAAATAACATTGATTTAAGCCAAGATAAAATGGCACTTCAACGTTTGAAAGATGCAGCTGAAAAAGCGAAAAAAGATCTTTCAGGTGTAACACAAACACAAATTTCATTACCATTCATTAGTGCTGGGGCTGCTGGTCCATTACACTTAGAATTAAACTTAACAAGAGCGAAATTCGAAGAACTTTCAGCTAACCTTGTTGAAAGAACATTAGAGCCAACTCGTCGTGCATTAAAAGATGCTGGTCTTTCTCCAAGTGAATTAGATAAAGTTATTCTTGTTGGTGGTTCTACTCGTATCCCAGCTGTACAAGAAGCAATTAAACGTGAAACTGGTAAAGAACCATATAAAGGCGTTAACCCTGATGAAGTTGTAGCGTTAGGTGCTGCAGTTCAGGGCGGTGTACTTACTGGTGATGTAAAAGGCGTTCTATTATTAGACGTAACTCCACTTTCTTTAGGTATCGAAACTATGGGTGGCGTATTCACGAAGTTAATCGAGCGTAACACAACAATTCCAACAAGTAAGTCACAAGTGTTCTCAACTGCTGCTGATAACCAGCCTGCAGTAGACATTCACGTATTGCAAGGTGAGCGTCCAATGTCAGCTGACAACAAAACACTAGGTCGCTTCCAATTAACAGATATCCCACCAGCACCACGTGGTATTCCGCAAATCGAAGTAACATTCGATATTGATGCGAACGGTATCGTAAATGTACGTGCAAAAGACTTAGGAACAAGTAAAGAACAAACAATTACAATCCAATCTTCTTCAGGTCTTTCTGATGAAGAAGTAGATCGTATGGTAAAAGAAGCTGAAGCAAATGCTGATGCTGACCAAAAGCGTAAGGAAGAAGTTGAACTTCGTAATGAAGCTGACCAACTTGTATTCCAAACAGATAAAGTTGTAAAAGATTTAGAAGGTAAAGTAGATGCAGCTGAGGTAGCGAAAGCAACAGAAGCAAAAGAAGCATTACAAGCGGCAATCGAGAAAAATGATCTTGATGAAATTCGTGCGAAAAAAGATGCACTTCAAGAAATCGTACAACAACTTACTGTAAAATTATATGAACAAGCTCAAGCAGCTGCTGGTGCTCAGCAAGCAGAAGGTACACAAGGTAACGCTAGTGCAAAAAATGACAACGTAGTTGACGCTGAGTTTGAAGAAGTAAAAGAAGATAAGTAATAAAGTAAAAAAACATAAGTAAGATGACAAAAAGTCAAAGTCAAGCGTGCCTTGGCTTTGGCTTTTTTCATGAATGAAGAAAGTGCTTCGGGCAGGTTAGCTCTTTCATATGAGAGTCTTAAGTTTTTCTTTTTGCATACTGTAAGTGAGGAAACTTTGTTGCAAAGCACTTTCTTTCGGTGTTAAAATTACGTTTATGTGAAAGATTCGGGGGTTACAAATTTATGAATAAAAGAGATTATTATGAGGTGCTCGGCCTTAGCAAGGGCGCTTCAAAAGATGAAATCAAAAAAGCATACCGTCGTTTGGCTAAAAAATATCATCCAGACGTAAGCAAAGAAGAAAATGCAATTGAAAAGTTTAAAGAAGTACAAGAAGCGTATGAAGTTTTAAGTGACGATCAGAAACGTGCGCAGTACGATCAATTTGGTCATGCTGATCCAAATCAGGGTTTTGGCGGCTTCGGCGGTGGAGACTTTGGTGGTGGATTCGGATTTGAAGACATTTTCAGCTCATTCTTTGGCGGAGGTGGCGGCAGACGCCGTGATCCAAATGCACCGCGTCAAGGTGCTGACTTGCAATATCAAGTTACTTTAAACTTTGAAGAAGCGATTTTTGGTAAGGAATTAAATGTTGAAATTCCAGTTGAAGACCCATGTGACACATGTCAAGGCGCTGGGGCGAAACCAGGAACTTCAAAAGAAACATGTAAACATTGTTCAGGAACAGGTCAAGTGAGCGTAGAACAAAATACACCATTTGGTCGTATTGTAAATCGTCAAGCGTGTAAACATTGTTCAGGAACAGGCCAAATGATTAAAGAGAAATGTACAACATGTCATGGCTCTGGAAAAGTACGTAAACGTAAAAAAATTAACGTTAAAATTCCAGCGGGTATTGATAATGGTCAACAAATCCGTGTGTCTGGTAAAGGTGAAGCGGGTGTAAACGGTGGGCCGGCTGGTGATTTATATGTTGTTGTTCATGTAAGAGACCATGAGTTCTTCGAGCGTGATGGCGATCATATTATTTGTGAAATGCCATTAACATTCACGCAAGTAGCGCTTGGTGCTGAAGTGGAAGTTCCAACTGTTCATGGAAAAGTGAAATTGAAAATACCAGCAGGAACGCAAACAGGAACGGAATTCCGCCTAAAAGGAAAAGGCGCTCCAAATGTACGTGGATATGGCCAAGGTGATCAATATGTAGTTGTTCGTGTTGTTGTACCAACGAAATTAACATCACATCAAAAAGAATTATTACGTGAATTTGCAGGACAAGAAGATCAAGATGATAGCCTATTTGGAAAGCTTAAACGAGCTTTTAAAGGGGAATAATGGAAATAAAAAATGGAGTTGGTAAATTGTGAAATGGTCAGAAATTAGTATTCATACAACAGAGGAAGCAGTAGAAGCTGTTTCTCATATTTTACACGAAGCAGGTGCTAGCGGTGTAGCGATTGAAGACCCGGCAGAGTTAACAAAAGAGCGTGAGCAACAGTATGGTGAAATTTATGCCCTCAATCCATCTGAATATCCAGAAGATGGTGTGTTAATAAAAGCATATTTCCCACAAACGGATTCTTTACATGAAACAGTTGCGAGTGTAAAATCATCTATTGATGTACTTCCATCTTTCGACATCGAAATTGGTACAGGAAATATTACGATTAATGAAGTCGATGAGGAAGACTGGGCTACTGCTTGGAAAAAATATTATCATCCAGTTCAAATTTCTGATACATTCACAATTGTGCCAACTTGGGAAGAATATATACCTTCTTCTCCAGATGAAAAAATTATTGAATTAGATCCAGGGATGGCATTTGGTACAGGGACACATCCAACAACAACGATGTGTATTCGTGCGTTAGAGAAAACAGTGCAGCCAGGTAATACCGTAATTGATGTTGGAACAGGTTCTGGTGTATTAAGTATTGCTGCAGCAAAATTAGGTGCAGCATCTGTTCAAGCGTATGATTTAGATCCAGTTGCAGTTGAAAGTGCGGAGAAGAATGTTCGTTTAAATAAAACGGACGGTATCGTATCTGTCGGACAAAATAGTTTATTAGAAGGTATTGAAGGACCAGTAGATTTGATTGTAGCAAATTTACTTGCAGAAATTATTCTTCTATTCCCTGAAGACGCAGCGAGAGTTGTAAAACAGGGTGGACTATTTATTACATCTGGTATTATTGGAGCAAAAGAAAAAGTAATCTCTGAGGCGTTAGAAAAAGCTGGATTTACAATTGAAGAAGTGTTAAGAATGGAAGATTGGGTAGCAATCATTGCACGAAATGCGTAATATATAATTTATGTTAATAATGAACGAAAGAGTCTCTCGCTATATGAAGTGAGAGACTTGCCGTTTGTTATATTAAAATGATAACGTTTCGTTCTTTTCGTAAGGGAGGACTTACGAAAGGAACGAAACTTTACTAAGGTGATGAGATGCAACGTTATTTTGTAGAAGAGAAGTATGTAAATGATACAAGTATTCGTATTGTAGGTGATGATGTACATCATATCGCAAGAGTGATGCGCATGTCAGTTGGTGATCACATTTATTGCTGTGTAAACGGTAAAACAGCAATGTGTACAATTGCTGAAATTACCAGTGAATTTGTGGATAGTGCTATTGTAGAATGGGTAGAGGCGTCAAGTGAACTGCCAGTGTTCGTGACGATTGCAAGTGGACTGCCAAAAGGAGACAAGCTAGAGTTAATTTTTCAAAAAGGAACTGAGCTTGGGGCGGCCGCATTTTTACCATTTCAAGCATCTCGTTCTATTGTAAAATGGGATGCAAAAAAAGCAGATAAAAAAGTTGAGCGCTTGAAAAAAATTGTGAAAGAAGCTGCAGAGCAATCGCATAGAAGTGAAATTCCAGCTGTACATGCTCCGGCATCATTTAAACAATTCCTTGCGATGAGCAGTGATTATGATGTTTGTCTTGTTGCGTATGAAGAGGAAGCAAAGCAAGGCGAAAAAGCTAATTTTGCGAAGGCTTTAACGGCACTTGAACGTGGTCAAAAACTGTTGGTTGTATTTGGCCCAGAAGGTGGTTTATCTGAGGAAGAAATTTCTGCGCTTCGTGAACATAAATTTATACCATGTAGTTTAGGGCCGAGGATTTTACGAACAGAAACGGCGCCGCTTTATGCGTTAAGTGCCGCTTCTTATCATTTTGAATTGATGGGGTGATGATCAATGGCAACTGTTGCGTTTCACACGTTAGGTTGTAAAGTAAACCACTATGAAACAGAAGCAATTTGGCAACTGTTTAAACAAGGTGGTTATGAAAGAACTGAATATGAAAAGAAAGCTGATGTGTATGTAATCAATACATGTACAGTAACAAATACTGGAGACAAAAAAAGCCGTCAAGTTATTCGACGTGCTGTACGTCAAAATCCAGACGCTGTTATTTGTGTAACAGGATGTTACGCACAAACATCTCCAGCGGAAATTATGGCGATTCCAGGCGTAGATATCGTTGTTGGTACGCAAGATCGTGAGAAAATGCTAGGGTATATTGAAGAGTTTCGTAAAGAACGTCAACCAATCAATGCTGTCCGTAACATTATGAAAACACGTGTATATGAAGAACTTGATGTACCGTATTTCACTGACCGTACACGTGCATCTTTAAAAATACAAGAAGGTTGTAATAATTTCTGTACGTTCTGTATTATTCCTTGGGCACGTGGTTTAATGCGTTCTCGTGATGGAAAAGAAGTTATTCACCAAGCGCAGCAATTAGTGGATGCAGGTTATAAAGAAATCGTCTTAACTGGTATTCACACAGGTGGATATGGGGAAGACATGAAAAACTACAATTTAGCTGGATTGCTTCGCGATATGGAAGCAGAGGTAAATGGCTTGAAACGTCTTCGTATTTCTTCAATTGAAGCGAGTCAAATTTCAGATGAAGTAATTGAAGTATTAGATAAATCTGAAGTAGTTGTCCGTCATTTGCACATTCCACTACAATCAGGTTCTAACACTGTACTAAAACGTATGCGCCGTAAGTATACGATGGAATTTTTCCAAGAGCGTTTAGATCGCTTGAAAGAAGCGTTACCAGGCCTTGCGATTACATCCGATGTAATTGTTGGCTTCCCTGGTGAAACGGAAGAAGAATTTATGGAAACATACAATTTCATTAAAGAAAACCGTTTCTCTGAATTGCACGTGTTCCCTTATTCAAAACGTACAGGAACACCTGCGGCTCGTATGGATGACCAAATTCCTGAAGAAGTAAAAAATGATCGTGTTCATCGTTTAATTGAATTATCGAATCAGTTAGCGAAAGAATACGCATCTCAATTTGAAGGTGAAGTTCTTGAGATTATTCCAGAAGAGCCTTTCAAAGACGGCGATCGTGAAGGATTATATGTAGGTTATACAGATAACTATTTAAAAGTTGTGTTTGAAGGATCTGAAGAATTAATCGGCAAACTAGTAAAAGTGAAAATTACAAAAGCTGGTTACCCATATAACGAAGCGCAATTTGTTCGTGTTCTTGAAGATGATGTGAAAAAAGAATCAGCAAGTGCGTAAGAGAAAAGCATGCAAACGAAAAGGGTTTGCATGCTTTTTTCTTTGCTGGAGAAGTTAAGATATGAAGTTGTAATATTTCATGCTATAATGCTAACCGTTATGGTTGTCAGACAACCGTGTGGTGAAGAAAGGGGCATATGAAAAATGAACTATGCAAAGTTAATTGACCACACATTATTAAAACCGGATACAAAAAAAGCAGCGATTGTTACATTATGTGAGGAAGCAAAGAAACATGACTTCGCGTCTGTATGTGTAAACCCTACTTGGGTTGAAACTGCAGCAGAATTATTAAAAGGTACAGATGTAAAAATTTGTACAGTAATCGGTTTCCCTCTTGGAGCAAATACACCAGAAACAAAAGCGTTTGAAACGCAAGATGCAATTGCAAAAGGTGCAACAGAAGTTGATATGGTAATTAATATTGGTGCATTAAAAGATAAAAATGATGAATTAGTAGAGCGCGACGTTCGTGTGGTTGTAGAAGCTGCAAAAGGAAAAGCGCTTGTAAAAATTATTATTGAAACATGCTTATTAACAGAAGAAGAAAAAGTTCGTGCTTGTGAATTATCTGTAAAAGCAGGTGTAGATTTTGTAAAAACATCGACTGGCTTCTCAACGGGCGGGGCAACAGTAGAAGATGTAGCACTAATGAGAAAAACAGTTGGGCCAGAAATCGGTGTGAAAGCTTCTGGTGGTGTTCGTAACGGAGAAGAGATGGACGCGATGGTAGAAGCGGGAGCAACACGTATTGGTACAAGTGCTGGTGTTGCACTAGTAAGTGGGAAAACAGCAACAACGGATTATTAATTTAAAAGCGGAGCCGACTGTTTAGTCCTATCTGATAAGCTTGTTATCTTCTTGTATGGAAGGTAAAAGAAACGAATCCATCTAGCTATTATAGCTAGATGGATTGAATTGTTCAAAAAATAAAATATACATTAGCTGTAATGTATGATTTGAACAAATTTAGATAGAAGAAGGGCATCTACTCTTCTTTTATTCTGTCAAATAGTTGACCTGAAGTAACAAAATGTATTATAATCGTAAAAGACATGCTGAAGAAGTGTTTCTTTTTGCATGCTGAAGTTAGTATGTAAGTGTGATGTTTCGGAGGGAGGGAAAGAGAATGTCAAAAACAGTCGTTCGTAAAAACGAGTCTTTGGAGGATGCACTTCGCCGTTTTAAAAGATCGGTTTCTAAAACTGGTACACTTGCTGAAGCAAGAAAGCGCGAGTTTTATGAAAAACCAAGTGTAAAACGTAAGAAGAAGTCTGAAGCGGCAAGAAAGCGTAAATTCTAAGAGAGGGTGTAAGTTATGAGTCTTCTCGGTCGTTTAAACGATGATATGAAACAAGCGATGAAGAATAAACAAAAAGAAAAATTAACCGTTATTCGTATGGTTAAGGCTGCTTTGCAAAATGAAGGAATTAAACTGCAACATACTCTTACTGAAGAAGAGGAATTAACAGTTTTAACTCGTGAAGTAAAACAGCATAAGGACTCCCTCCTTGAATTTAAAAAAGCGGGTCGTGATGACCTTGTTGATAAACTGCAAAATGAAATTCAGATTTTAAATACGTATTTACCTGAACAACTAACAGAAGAAGAGCTAGTGAATGTAGTTAAGCAAGTTATTTCTGAAGTTGGTGCTGCTTCTAAGGCAGATATGGGTAAAGTGATGAGTGCTGTTATGCCGAAAGTAAAAGGTAAAGCAGACGGATCACAAGTGAATAAGCTGGTTGCACAGCTATTAGCATAAAAAAGCGTCTCATGAGAAATGAGACGTTTTTTTATGCTTTTTTCTTTTTGGACGTGATATTACAAGCTCTTTTTTCATACATATGGGATGAGAGGGGGGTCTTGGAGATGAAGAAATTAGTGCAAATGAAAAATTGGCTAACAAAGCAAATAGACCTACCAGTAGATGTACTAATGGATCTACCTCGTATTACCCTTGTCGGGCAAGTACATATTTATATAGAAAATCATCGAGGGTTATTAGTATTTACAGATAAAGAAGTGCGGTTGTTATTAAAACATGGTCAACTATTAATAAAAGGGCAATCGTTTGTTATTAAAACAATTCTTCCAGAAGAGCTTTTGCTTGAAGGGATTATTGAACAAGTAACGTTTTTGGAAAATGAGAAGAAAGATAAATTATAATGAAACTTCCATTAGTGAAGTTTTTCTTCTTATTTCGTTTCGTACGAGCTATTTGAATGTTAAAAGCTGAAGAAAGCACTACGAAAATAGTGGCGTAACATTTGTGCTCTTGAGAAAGGTAGTGGGACGGACGATGAAAAATCAATGGTTCACACGATGGCTTGGGTATGTGAAGGTTCGAATTGAAGGTAGAGGAGCGGAGCGTTTTATTAATGAATGTGTGCGCAGAAATTTAGTCGTATGGGATGTAAAGAAGATTGCAGAAGATACATTAGTATTTTGTATGTTGCTTCGTGATGTGAAGCGACTGAGACCGATCTATCGAAAAAATGAATGTAAGCTATACTTTATTGGACGTTTCGGTTTTCCGTTTTGGAATAAGCGTTTGCTTAAGAATAGTGGTTTTTTAATCGGTTTTCTTATCTTTTTTTTCGGTATGATTGCTTTATCAAATATGGTCTGGAAAATCGAGATTACAGGGGCAAAACCGGAAACGGAATATATTCTTATAAAAGAATTGGATAAAATGGGCATTAAAAAAGGAAGACTGCAATTTCAAATGCCGAATGTAGAAGATGTTCAGCGTCATTTGACAGATAATATTAATGCGATTACATGGGCTGGCCTAGAGATAAAGGGGACAACATATCATTTTAAAATTGTTGAAAAAAATGAGCCGGAGAAGGAGAAAGAGCAAAAACCACAAAATTTAGTTGCCAAAAAAGAGGCAATCATTACAAAAACATTTGTGGAAACTGGAAAACCAGTTGTAATGAAAAATGATTATGTGCAAAAGGGACAACTTCTTGTGTCAGGGATGTTTGGAAAAGAGGATAATCCAACGATTGTTTCTGCTAAAGGAATTGTATATGGAGAAACGTGGTATGAATCTGAAGTGACAGTTCCTTTAAAAACAACATTTCAAGTGTATACAGGAAATTCATATAATGAGCATTATCTTCGTCTTGGAAGTGTTAAAATAAAAATATGGGGATTTCAGCATGATAAGTATAAGCGGTCTCGTACTGAAAATGTCAAACATGATGTGAAACTGTTTGGTTTTATATTGCCTATTTCCTATGAAAGGGAAATTGTGCGTGAAGAGGAAGAAGCGAATCGTGAATATACAGAAAAACAAGCAATGCGAGTAGCGAAAGAAATGGCTGAAAAAGAACTAAAGAAAAAATTGGATGAACATGCTATGATTGTAAGTGATAAGATTTTGCACAACGAGGTTGAGGCGAATCATCTAAGAGTAACATTACATTATACAGTGATTGAAAATATTGCAGAGCCACAACCGATATCTGAATCCGATATTCAAGGAGACTGAGTAATGGCAGAACAATTAATAGAAATGAATCAACAAGTGGAAAATCCTAATGAAGCAATCGCTCTATTTGGAGTGAATGATGCACATTTAAAAGTAATTGAACGAGAACTTGCCGTATCTATCGTAACGCGAGGTGAATCTGTTCGTGTATCTGGAACAGATGAAACCGTGGCGCTTGTTGAAAAAATTTTACAGCAATTACTTGCTGTTATTCGTAAAGGTGTATCAATCTCGGAACGAGATGTTGCATATGCAATTCAGCTTGGCCGTCAAGGGAAAATAACTCATTTTGAAGAGCTATATGAAGAGGAGATCTTTAAAACAGCAAAAGGTAAATCCATCCGTGTGAAAACAATGGGGCAAAGACAGTACATTCATGCGATGAAGAAGAATGATATTGTATTTGGAATAGGGCCTGCTGGTACAGGGAAGACATATTTAGCTGTGGTAATGGCTGTACGAGCATTAAAGCAAGGGTATGTAAAAAAGATTATTTTAACAAGACCAGCTGTAGAAGCAGGGGAAAGCTTAGGTTTTTTACCAGGTGATTTAAAAGAAAAGGTAGACCCTTATTTACGTCCTTTATACGATGCGCTTCATGATATTCTTGGGCAAGAATATACACAGCGTATGCTAGAGAGAGGAACGATTGAAATTGCACCTCTTGCATATATGAGGGGACGTACGCTGGATGATTCTTTCGTTATTTTAGATGAAGCTCAAAATACAACTGGTGCTCAAATTAAAATGTTTTTAACTCGCCTAGGTTTTAGTTCGAAAATGGTTGTTACTGGCGATCCGTCGCAGGTTGATTTACCGAAGGGGGTAAAGTCGGGACTTTCAATTGCTGCGAATATTCTATCAGGTGTATCAGGGATTTCATTTGTTAAATTAGAGCAATCGGACGTTGTAAGACATCCCCTTGTGCAGCGGATTATCGAGGCATATGATAAAATGGAATGATCCTATTTGTAAGGATCATTTCTTTTTGTATGATAGAGATAGATGAAAGGGTTGGCGAATAGCCTATTTTTTACTATCATTAAAGGATGGACAAGTAGATTCATTTACTTGCGAATGTGCAGTGCAATGTAGAAGCCTGCTTATAAAAAGCCCGATTGGTGAGGGTTAATCATTAGTGGGGATAAAAAACTCCCGTTGATTAAAGATTCACTTTATGTCTGGAGAGGAGAAGGTATTGAAATCATGTCAAGATCTCAAGAAATTTCTAGGTGGTTTCGTAACATACAACATTCGAAAAAATTAAGCTGGATTTCTTATATTTTATTAGGAGCGGTACTGTTTTTTGCACTCATGAACAATGTGAAACCAGAGCAACTAGATGTTAAAATGCTATCTATTTCGAAACAAACAATCCACTCTCCTATCAAAATCGAAGATAAAGTAACGACGGATAGAAAGAAGAGAGAAGCTGCTCAAAAGGTAGAGGACCAATATACATATCGAAGTGAATACAAGCAAAATAAAGTAGATATTGTAAACTCTGTCTTTTTAGCGATAGAAGAAGTGGAAGCTGACACGAAGGCTGCTGGTCCTGATGAACAGAAAAGGATTTCTGCTGCAGAACGATTGGAGAAATTAAAGAAGAAATTGCCTACAGATTTAACAAAAAGTTTATCTGATTCTGTGTTGTTACAGTTTGTAAATGCTGGACCAGATCAATTGTCATTAGCAAGAGATGCTATGGTAACAGCGATTAATAATATTATGAGTACTCACATTAAAATGAATGAAGAAAATGATGCGAGAGAACGATTTGTCAATGAAATACGCAATGTTAATGTGAATAGCGATTTAAAAGACGCACTTAACGTACTTGGGAAATATGCAATTGAAGCAAATTATTTCTATGATTCAACTGCTACAAAAGACCGGAAAAAAGTAGCGGAAGATGCAGTTGCGCCAGTTTATATTCTTCAAGGGCAAATTCTTGTGAAGGAAGGCGACACGATTACAAGAGAAGTATACGATCAATTGAAATTAGTTGGGCTTCTTGAACAAGGAAATACATTTCAGCCATTTGTAGGATTAGCAATCATTATTGGTGTACTCCTATTCTTTATGCATAAGCAATTTGAATCGTTTTTAAAATTGAAAAGAGAAGAAAAACCATATATTTTAGCTTATACAACAATTGTAGCGATTACAGTCGTTTTGATGAAAATCATTAGTTTGTTTCAAAAGTTGGAATATGCCGGTATCGCATATGTTGTTCCGGTCGCGATGGGAACAATACTAGTAAAATTAATGATTGGTGATCGTTTTGTTTTTATAACAAGTATGATCTTCTCTGTATGTGGGAGTATTATGTTTAATGAAGGTGTAACGAGTACACTGAATTATAGTGTAGGTATTTATGTTTTATTAAGCTCGTTATCGGTTAGTATCTTTTTGAGAGAGAAAAATCGACGTTCGATGATCTTACAAGCGGGCATCCTTGTTTCTGTTCTAAATGTAGTTGTATTAGCTGCGCTATTACTTTTGCGTAATGGAAACTTCTCGCCGCTTGAAATTGGTTCACAATTATTAATGGCTGCTGCTTCTGGTATCATCTCATCCATTTTAGCTATGGGGATTTTACCGTATTTAGAAAGTGGTCTTGGAATTGTATCAAGTATGAAGCTTATGGAGCTTTCAAGCCCGAATCATCCGCTCCTTCGTAAAATTTTACTAGAAGCACCGGGAACATATCATCATAGCGTTATGGTTGCTAACCTTTCTGAGGCAGCTTGTGAGGCTGTTGGAGCAAATGGAGTTTTAGCACGTGTTGGTGCGTATTATCACGATATTGGGAAAACAGTGCAGCCTCATTTCTTTATAGAAAACCAAATGGGGATTGAAAACCCACATGATAAATTAGATCCTGAAATGAGCAGAGATATTATTATTGCTCATGTGACAAATGGAGTAAAAATGTTAGAAGAACACCATATTCCGCAAGAAATTATTGATATTGCAGGACAGCATCATGGAACGACATTACTTAAATATTTTTACTATAAAGCAATTAAAGAAGATAAAGAGAGATATACAGAAAAAATGTTCCGTTATCCAGGATCAAAAGCGACGTCAAAAGAGTCTGCAATTGTTGGGATTGCGGATAGCGTCGAAGCAGCAGTGCGTTCTATGAACCATCCGACACCAGAACAAATTAATAATTTAGTACAAAGTATTATAAAAGATCGTTTGCAGGATGGACAATTTAGTGAATGTAATTTGACATTTAAAGAATTACAAATTGTTGGGAAAACTTTATGTGAAACGTTAAATGGTATTTTTCATTCTCGTATTAAATATCCGGAACCGCCGGAAGAAAAGGGGACAGAATGAGTTTATTAATAGATTTTTTTGATGAAACAGAAGAAGTGAAAGAAGAATATGTGAATATGATTTGCGATTTGCTAGAGCAAGCTGCACGAATGGAGAACGTAGAAGATGGAACAGAGCTTTCTGTTACATTTGTTGATAATGAACGTATTCAAGAAATTAATCGTGATTATCGCGACAAAGATCAACCGACAGACGTTATTTCTTTTGCAATGGAGGATATGGGAGAAGGAGAGATGGAGATCGTTGGCGCGGAAATGCCGCGTATGCTAGGAGATCTTATTATTTCTATTCCAAGAGCGAAAGAACAGGCTGAAGAATATGGGCATTCCTTTGATCGTGAATTAGGATTTTTAGCGTTGCATGGATTCTTGCATTTACTTGGTTATGATCATATGACAGATGAAGACGAAAAAGAAATGTTTGGAAAGCAAAAAGAAATTTTAGAGGCGTTCGGATTAGGTAGATGAAAAAAGGAAAACTTATAAATAGTTTTGGATATGCTATAGCTGGTATATACTTTTGTCTTCGTCACGAACGAAATATGAAAATTCATTTTTGGGCCGCAGTTATTGTTATATGCTGCGGCTTTTATTTCCGTGTAACGAGAACGGAATGGCTCATATTACTCATTACAATTGGAATTGTCATGAGTTTGGAAATGGTCAATACGGCAGTTGAAAAAACAGTTGATTTAGTCACAGCGGATTTTAAACCATTTGCGAAAATTGCAAAGGATGTTGCTGCTGGTGCAGTGCTATTATTTACTGTTATAGCTGTTATAATTGGTGCTATTATCTTTTTACCTTATATGGTATAGTTGCATTCCAAAGCTTTTGTTATGCTTTGGTAGCGTTAAGAACGCCGTTAATGAAAGTTTCATTTTATCTTTTCACAATTGTGAATGGAAAGGATGCGAGAGCATGAACAGCAAAGAATTAATTCAAGAAGCAATCGAAGCGCGTAAACAAGCGTATGTACCATATTCTAAGTTTCAAGTAGGTGCAGCATTATTAACGGAAGATGGAAAAGTATACCGAGGATGTAATGTTGAAAATGCATCATATGGATTATGTAATTGTGCAGAAAGAACAGCTTTATTCAAAGCAGTTTCTGAAGGAGATAAAGCATTTGTAGCCATTGCGGTAGTAGCGGATACGAAGCGTCCAGTACCTCCTTGTGGAGCGTGCCGTCAAGTTATGATAGAATTATGTAAACAGGATACGAAAGTATACTTATCAAATTTACATGGTGACGTTCAGGAGACAACAGTTGGAGAATTGTTACCAGGAGCATTTTTAGCGGAGGATTTACATGAATAGAAAAGGTTATAAATCAGGTTTTGTCTCTATAATTGGAAGACCGAATGTTGGAAAGTCTACATTTTTAAATCGAATTATTGGTCAAAAAATTGCAATTATGAGCGACAAACCACAAACAACTCGTAATAAAATTCAAGGTGTATACACAGAAAATGATTCACAAGTTATCTTTATTGATACGCCAGGAATACATAAGCCGAAGCATAAATTAGGCGATTTTATGGTGAAAATGGCACAAACGACATTAAAAGAAGTTGACATTGTATTATTTATGGTCAATGCTGCTGAAGGTTTTGGTCGTGGTGAAGAGTTTATTATCGAAAAATTACAAGAAACAAAGCAACCGGTATTTCTAGTAATCAATAAAATTGACCAAGTTCATCCGGAACAATTGCTGGAATTAATTGATCAATATCGTAAGTTACATGAATTTGCAGAAATTGTTCCGATTTCTGCATTGGATGGTAATAATGTTGAGGCGTTAATCGGTGCGATTAAAAAATATTTACCTGAAGGACCACAATACTATCCAGACAACCAAGTAACGGATCATCCAGAGCGATTTATTATTGCTGAGCTTATTCGTGAAAAGGTACTTCATTTAACACGTGAGGAAGTACCACATTCGGTAGCGGTTGTGATTGATGCGATTCAAAAGCGTGAAGGTGGAGCGGTCTATGTGAATGCGACAATTATTGTAGAGCGTCCATCGCAAAAAGGAATTATTATCGGAAAACAAGGGAAGATGCTGAAAGAAGTTGGAAAGCGAGCTCGCTTTGATATTGAAGCACTTCTTGGTTCAAAAGTATTCTTAGAAGTGTGGGTGAAAGTACAAAAAGATTGGCGTAATAAAATGTCACAACTTCGCGATCTTGGTTTCCGTGAAGATGAGTATTAATAGAAATTAGGAAAATTTTTCTCACATGAAAATGGACAAAATGGGTCATTTTAATAACAACAAAAGAAATTGGTTTATATGCTACGCTTACTGAGAAAGGTGGATTCTTATGCTAGATTTTACCTGGAAGTTTTTCTCCAAAACAGGAAGCATTGAAACGTATTTGCTTTTGAAGGAAATGGAAAAAGACGTAAACGATGAGATGGATCAACATGAAGAGGAGCTAGCGCATCTAGATTCTCCAATTTCTTGACCCGTTTTGTTCAAACCTTGGATGGTGACAAACATGTTTCAAAAAGTTGAGGGAATTGTCATCCGGACAACAGATTACGGAGAAACGAATAAAATTGTTACGATATTCTCCCGTGAGCTTGGAAAGGTAAGTGCAATGGCAAGAGGGGCGAAAAAACCGAAAAGTAGGTTAGCATCTATTTCGCAACTTATGATGCACGGTCACTTTCTGATTCAAATGGGGTCTGGACTTGGGACTTTGCAACAAGGTGAAATAATTTCATCTATGAAAGAAATTCGTGAAGATATATTTTTAACTGCTTATGCATCATTTATCGTGGAATTGACCGATAAAGCAACTGAAGATAAGAAACATAATCCGTATTTATTTGAAATGTTACATCAAACGTTGCACTATATGTGTGAGGGTGTTGATGCTGAAGTATTGTCTTTAATTTATCAAACGAAAATGCTCCCAGTACTAGGGATGCATCCATACTTTGATACATGTGCAATTTGTCACCAAGAAGCAGATTTTGTCGCCTTCTCTGTCCGAGAAGGCGGTTTTCTGTGCTCGCGTCATGCGCAGCAAGATCCATATCGTATTCCGGTGGGAGAGGCTGTTCATAAATTGCTACGTCTCTTTTATCATTTTGATTTAGCTCGCCTTGGTAATGTATCTGTTAAGGATGGAACGAAGCGGCAAATACGTACAGTATTAAATACATATTATGATGAATATTGCGGAATCTATTTGAAATCAAGGCGTTTTCTTGAACAACTTGATAAATTTCAAATATAATGAGGACCATATATAGGTCCTTTTTACATACTTTCTTTTTCAAAAAGCATATTTAGTATATAATATTTAAGAGATAGTATAACTTTTTTCGTTTTGCATTGAAGGTGGTGATTATCATAGAACTGAATAAACGGCAAGAACATATCATTCAGATTGTAAAAGATCACGGTCCTATTACAGGGGAATCAATTGCGGCACAATTAAATTTAACACGTGCAACATTAAGACCTGACTTAGCGATTTTAACGATGGCAGGTTATTTAGAAGCACGTCCACGTGTCGGTTATTTTTATACAGGGAAAACTGGGGGACAGTTATTATCAGAAGCTGTTAAGAAAGTTAAGGTACAAGATTATCAATCTAGACCGGTTGTAATTGATAAAAATATTTCCGTATACGATGCGATTTGTACCATGTTTTTAGAAGATGTTGGTACTTTATTTGTTGTAGATCAAGCGACGCTTCTAGTTGGGGTAGTTTCTCGTAAAGATTTATTACGTGCAAGCTTAGGAAAGCAGGATTTAACATCGCTTCCGGTTAATATTATCATGACAAGGATGCCAAACATCGCAATGTGCCGTAGAGAGGATTCTCTATATGATGTTGCGATGGAATTAATAGAAAGACAGATTGATGCTGTACCAGTGGTAAAAGACACGAAACAAGGGTTAGAAGTTGTTGGTCGAATTACAAAAACAAATATTACGCGTGCGTTTGTAAATTTAGTAAACAATGAATAAGTGTAATTTGTTTAAAGTGAGGTAATGTAATGGATAATAAAATCGTATATGTCGTATCTGACTCTGTTGGAGAGACGGCTGATTTAGTTGTTCGAGCTGCAATGGGACAGTTTCCATTTGCTCCTGATATTAGACGTGTACCGTATGTGGAAGATACAGGGACATTAAAAGAGGTAATTTCAATTGCGAAAAGTAATCGAGCGCTTATTTGCTTTACGTTAGTAAAACCAGAAATGCGTCAGTATTTGTTAGCAGAAGCGGCAAAAGAGGGTGTAGAGGCATATGACATTATCGGGCCTCTTATCGATCAAATCGAAGAGATTACAGGACAAGTTCCAAGGTATGAACCTGGTGTTGTTCGTAGATTAGATGAAGAATATTTTAAAAAGATTGAAGCAATTGAGTTTGCTGTTAAATATGATGATGGTAGAGATGCACGTGGGATTTTAAAAGCTGATATCGTTTTAATTGGGATATCACGTACATCAAAGACGCCACTTTCACAATATTTAGCTCATAATAAACGATTGAAGGTTGCGAACGTACCACTTGTACCAGAAGTGGATCCGCCTGAAGAATTATATCAAGTTGCAAAAGAGAAATGTTTCGGTTTGAAAATTACACCGGATAAGTTAAATCACATTCGAAAAGAACGATTAAAATCACTTGGGTTAAGTGATGGAGCAACATATGCGAACATCAATCGTATTAAAGAAGAAATTGATCATTTTGAGAAGGTAGTAAGT
Source organism: Bacillus cereus group sp. N21 (assembly GCF_016483395.1). Taxonomy (NCBI): domain Bacteria; kingdom Bacillati; phylum Bacillota; class Bacilli; order Caryophanales; family Bacillaceae; genus Bacillus; species Bacillus cereus group sp. N21. Next base: position 68,048 of record NZ_JAEHBX010000012.1, on the reverse strand, counting down.
AAAATAAACTGTCAAGTTATTGATGTGTCAAATAAGGCAATTGAGGAAACAGCGAATATTATTGTGAATGCAGTGCAAAACCAAAAAATGTTTTAGCACATTTACCAAGGGTGAATGTGCTTTTTTCGCTCAAGATAAAGAAAAACTTTAATCAGTGGAGTTCTTCATCCTTTACTATTTGGGCTTTTACGGGTAGGTTGTCCCCCGCTTAACCTTTTACTTTAATCTGAATTTTGAAATGGGAGTATTACTGCCCGTGAATAGCCGGATAAAATTTTAAAGGATATGTAGCGAAGTTAGAGAAAATATATTATAATAAAAAATTGTGATAAAAAGGTACATTTTACGTTTAGACTTTAATTTTTCAGAATAAACTAGGGATAGGATTTACGGAAAAGGTATGCATTTACGTAAAATCGACAAAAATCTAGACAAGAAAACGCACATTATGGAAGGATTCACAGAAGGGATGTAGAATACAGAAATATGCAAAACATCAGTAAGATTCTAGTTGATGCAGATGCATGTCCTGTGAAGGATGAAATTGTGCAATCCGGAAAAAAATTCCATGTCGAAATTTTGTTTGTCGCATCCTACGCCCATCGTTCGAGAAAACAGCAAGGGAATTGGAAATATGTGGATTCTGAGCAAGATGAGGTGGATTTTTATATCTATAAACATGCCAAAGCTTCAGATCTCGTAATTACACAGGATATGGGACTTGCTGGTCTTCTTGTGAAAAAAGGGAGTATATGTATTATCTCCACGAGGTACATTTGTGACTGATGAGCAAATGGATACAATTTTATATAGTAGGTATGTATCTGCGAAGTTACGCAGACAAGGGACCTACACAAAAGGTCCAAAAGCATTTTCAACCCATGATCGACAATGCTTTTTAATAAATTTAGAAAAAATATTGTCGAATTATAAAGGAATCCTTTAATTTGTATCGAATACAAAATACGACACGGAGATGGAGTTATGGGGAACAGAATTCCCGAAGAAGTTGTTGAACAGATTCGGACATCATCTGATATTGTAGAAGTGATTGGTGAGTATGTTCAGCTCAGAAAGCAAGGGCGCAATTATTTTGGGCTTTGTCCATTCCACGGTGAGAATTCACCTTCATTTTCTGTTTCATTAGACAAGCAAATTTTTCATTGCTTCGGATGTGGAGAGGGAGGAAATGTTTTTTCATTTCTCATGAAGATGGAAGGGCTCTCTTTCATAGAAGCTGTGCAAAAGCTAGGAGAAAGAAATAATATTTCGGTTGTAGATTATACATCAGGACAAGATCAACAAGAGAACATATCTGATGACAGTGTCATTATGTTACAGGCTCACGAACTTTTGAAAAAATACTATCACCATCTTTTAGTAAATACTGAAGAGGGAAATGTAGCTCTTTCTTATTTACTAAATCGAGGTATTACAAAAGAGATGATTGCAAAGTTTGAAATTGGTTATGCATCTCCAGGTTGGGATGCAGCAGCAAAAATATTACAAAAAAGAGGTTTTTCGTTATCGACCATGGAGCAAGCTGGCTTGCTTGTGCGGAGTGAAAGGGATGGCAGTCACCATGACCGTTTTCGCGGAAGGGTTATGTTTCCCATTCACACACTACAAGGAAAAGTCGCAGCGTTTAGTGGAAGGGCGTTGGGGGATGATACTCCGAAATACTTAAACAGCCCAGAAACACCTATTTTTTACAAAAGCAAATTGCTGTATAACTTCCATCAAGCAAGACCGTTTATCAGAAAACGAGGGCAAGTTGTTCTATTTGAAGGATATGCTGATGTATTAGCTGCTGTAAAAAGCGGGATTGAAGAATCAGTTGCGACGATGGGAACAGCTTTAACAGAAGAACAGGCAAAACTTCTGCGGCGTAATGTTGAAACTGTTGTTCTTTGCTATGATGGTGATAAAGCAGGACGAGAAGCGACGATGAAAGCAGGACAATTGTTATCGCAAGTTGGTTGTCATGTGAAGGTTACTTCATTGCCAGATAAGCTTGATCCTGATGAATATGTGCAACAATATGGAACAGCGGCGTTTGAAAATCTTGTAAAGGCTAGTATAAGTTTTGTTGGATTCAAAATAAATTACTTGCGTTTAGGGAAAAATTTGCAAGATGAGTCTGGTAAAGAAGAATATGTGAAAAGTGTTTTAAAAGAGCTAGCATTATTGCAAGATGCAATGCAAGCGGAGTCGTATTTAAAATCATTATCGCAAGAATTTTCTTACTCAATGGAAACACTTTTAGGTCAATTGCACCAATATCGCAAAGAACAAAAGATACAGCAAAAACAAACGAAACAAATTTCTAAGCCGCCTCAAATTGTTCAGGCAAAACCGAAATTTTCAGGTTTTGAAAGGGCAGAAAGAGAGCTCATTTACCATATGTTACAAAGTGCCGAAGTTGCTTTCCGTATTGAACCTCATATAGAAGATTTTCATACGGAAGAACATAAAGGGATTTTATATGAACTATATGCATATTATGAAAAGGGAAATGAACCTTCAGTCGGGAATTTCTTGAGCTGGCTCTCTGATGAGAAATTGAAAAATATTATCACCAATATTTCAACGGATGAATTCATTAATCCAGAATACAGTGATGAAATATTGCAAGGTCACTTAGAGGCGCTAAGCCGCCACAAGCAAAAGCTTAAAAAGATGGAAACCATTTTTGCATTAAAGCAAATGGAAAAAACAGATCCAGTAGAAGCTGCAAAATTTTATGTAGCATATTTACAAAATCAGAAAGCAAGAAGATAGCTTTTTGTATAAAATTTTATTATAATGAATGTTTGTATCTCGCGTAAGGAGGGGAACAGATGGCTGATAAACCAGCTCGTTCTAAACAAATTGAAACTGATATGACTCTTGAGCAAGTGAAAGAACAACTCACTGAGCTTGGAAAAAAACGTGGCGTTCTTACATATGAAGAGATTGCAGAACGCATGAATGGATTTGAAATTGAATCTGATCAAATGGATGAATATTATGAATATTTAGGTGAACAAGGGATTGATTTAGTTGGCGACAACGATGAAGGTCCGAATAATCACCAAATCACAAAGACAGAAGAAGAATTCGATTTAAATGATTTAAGTGTGCCACCAGGTGTGAAAATCAATGACCCTGTTCGCATGTATTTAAAAGAAATCGGCCGTGTGGATCTACTATCTGCTGAAGAAGAAATTCGACTTGCAACCCGCATTGAAGAAGGTGATGAAGAAGCGAAGCGCCGTCTTGCGGAAGCGAATTTACGTCTTGTTGTAAGTATTGCAAAACGATATGTAGGCCGTGGTATGCTCTTCTTAGACTTAATCCAAGAAGGAAACATGGGTTTAATTAAAGCTGTTGAAAAGTTCGATTATCGTAAAGGTTTTAAATTCAGTACGTATGCAACTTGGTGGATTCGTCAAGCGATTACACGTGCCATTGCAGACCAAGCGAGAACAATTCGTATTCCCGTTCATATGGTTGAAACAATTAATAAATTAATCCGTGTACAGCGTCAATTATTACAAGATTTAGGACGTGAACCATCTCCAGAAGAAATTGGAGAAGAAATGGATCTTGCTCCAGAAAAAGTACGCGAAATCTTAAAGATTGCACAGGAGCCAGTTTCTCTTGAAACACCAATTGGTGAAGAGGATGACTCACATTTAGGCGATTTTATTGAAGACCAAGAAGCAACATCACCTGCGGACCATGCAGCGTATGAATTGCTAAAAGAACAATTAGAAGATGTGTTAGATACACTAACAGATCGTGAAGAAAATGTTCTACGTCTTCGTTTCGGTTTAGATGATGGACGAACTCGTACGCTTGAAGAAGTTGGGAAAGTATTCGGCGTAACGAGAGAGCGTATTCGTCAAATTGAAGCAAAAGCGCTTCGTAAATTAAGACATCCAAGCCGTAGCAAACGTTTAAAAGATTTCTTAGAATAGGGTTCTTTTTAAGTTTACTTCACATTTGTGAAGTAAACTTTTTTATTTTGTTAATTTTTGTTAAAATTTAGCTGTCAGTAACGATTACAATTCTTGTAATTTATTTTACAGAATTGTCTTTTGATTTGCAAATGCTCATTTTTCGATTTTTCGATTAATTTCGTTTATTCTATACAAAAATATATGTAGAAAAACAAAAAATATGATGAGAAGCGTTGATATTTATCAAAATAATATGGGATAAAAGGAAGAGAATCAATAAACTGAATTTATGGAATATTTTTAACAACTGATAGTTTTGTCTTTTCTGATAGAACGTTTTCAAGTACAATAGAAGTGACTGAATCATCTAACTATTTGGGGGTGTAGAGGGGGGAGAAGAGATATGAAACGTAATCCGTTGATTCCATTCGCTCTTATTGCAGCACTGGGCATTATCATTATGTTTGTATTTTCGTTTCAGGGGTTACATAAATCTAAAGAGCTTGCTGATGCAAAAAATGGTGGGAAACCTGCACAAACGGCATCGAAACCAGAAGATATTGTGAAACAAAGTTGTACGAGCTGTCATGGTGATCAGTTGCAAGGTGCAGTAGGGCCTAACTTACAAAAAGTTGGTGGGAAACTTTCCAAAGATGAAATTAAGGAAGTGCTTACAAAAGGGAAAGGAAATATGCCAGCGAATATAATCCCAGCAGATCAGGCTTCTAAAGTAGCTGATTGGTTATCAAAGAAAAAATAAAGTGAACCTTTAATCCGTGAGAATTGTATGATTCGCATGTAGTGGAATACGACCGATAAAACAAGTTCTTTGCTTATAGCAGGGAGCTTGTTTTTTCTTTCAATCTAAAATACGATGAAATAAATGAATTGTTTTGTTTCTTTACTTGCAACAACTACTGTAAATTCATTATCATGGAGACAGACTGACAAGAGAAGGAGTAATGGAAATAAATGAATGAAGTGAAGCTTTCAAAAAGATTAGAAGAAGTAGTGCGGGAGATTCCAGTAGGATCTACAGTTGCAGATATTGGTTCCGACCATGCGTATTTACCGTGCTATACAATCATAAATAATATTGCTACAAAGGCAGTAGCGGGAGAAGTGGTAGATGGGCCATTCCGTTCTGCACAGGCTACAGTAGCTGAGAGTGGCCTACAAGAAAAGGTAGATGTTCGTAAAGGAAATGGCTTAGCTGTTATTACACCAGGAGAAGTCGATGTTATTACAATTGCTGGTATGGGTGGAGCGCTAATTCGTGATATTTTAGAGAATGGAAAAGAAAAGCTAAATGGTGTAATACGTTTAATTTTACAGCCTAATATTGCTGCACATCATATTCGTGAATGGTTTATTGAAAATGGTTGGGAGCTTATTCATGAAAAAATTATAAAAGAAGACGGAAAGATTTATGAGATTTTAGTTGGGGAAAAAGGAGAACCGCTAACTCCTTATCATGAAAACAAACAAGCAGAGTTATTTATTGGACCATTTTTGATGAAGGAAAAAAGTGATGCGTTTGTAGAGAAATGGGAAAATGAACTGAAAAACTTTCAAAATATCCTGAAGCAAATAGAGCGTGCGACAGAATCAGAAGATACAAAGGCAAAACGAATTGAAGTAGTCGAGAAAATGAAAATGATAGAGGAGGTTTTATCATGAGTAAAATTCCAAATGGACATGAAGTGATTTCTTTATTTGAAAGTATGTATCCGAAGCATTTAGCGATGGAAGGCGATAAAATTGGTTTGCAGATTGGTGCACTCAATAAGCCAGTCCAGCATGTATTGATTGCACTAGATGTTACAGAAGCGGTTGTAGAAGAAGCGATTCAAATAGGTGCGAATGTAATTATTGCCCATCACCCGCTTATTTTTAATCCGCTAAAAGCAATCCATACAGATAAGGCGTATGGTCGAATTATTGAAACGTGTATCAAAAACGATATCGCTGTTTATGCAGCGCATACAAATGTCGATGTAACAAAAGGCGGAGTGAACGACTTGCTTGCTGAGGCGCTGGGATTACAAAATACAGAAGTGCTTGTTCCGACATACTCGGAAGAAATGAAAAAGATTGTTGTATGTGTGCCTGCAACGTATGCTGAAGAAGTTCGCAAAGCTCTTGGGGATGCTGGCGCTGGTTATATCGGCAACTATAGCCATTGTACGTTTAATAGTGAAGGAATAGGTACATTTATGCCTGGGGAGGGGACAAACCCTTATATAGGCGAAACTGGGCAGTTAGAGCGTGTAGAAGAGGTAAAGATTGAAACGATTATCCCAGCCCCACTAGAGCGAAAAGCAGTAAAAGCAATGTTAACAGCACATCCATATGAAGAAGTTGCCTACGATGTATACCCCCTTGATAATAAGGGAGAAACGTTAGGACTTGGTAAAATTGGATATTTGCAAGAAGAAATGACATTAGGCCAGTTTGCTGAACATGTGAAATCGGCATTAGATGTAAAAGGTGCGCGAGTTGTTGGGAATTTAGACGATAAAGTGCGGAAAGTAGCAGTGCTTGGCGGTGATGGGAATAAATATATTACGCAAGCGAAATTTAAAGGGGCAGATGTGTATGTGACGGGCGATATGTATTATCATGTTGCACATGATGCGATGATGCTCGGATTAAATATTGTGGATCCAGGACATAATGTTGAAAAAGTAATGAAACAAGGTGTGCAAAAGCAATTACAGCAAAAAGTAGATGAGAAAAAATTTGCTGTGCAAATTCATGCTTCTCAGTTACATACAGATCCGTTTACTTTTGTATAAGCTCTAAAAAGAAAAATTATAAAATCTTTCTTTTTAGATGGAAGAGAGCATCCGGCTATGCATAGAAGTGGTCAGAGCCTTTTTTTGCCCCATGCCAAGTGAAAACAAAGAGAAAAAAGAATATAGGTAATTTTTTTGTTCTTCGTAGCAGCGACTTATATGTGAAAAAATCAAAATAGATTTATATTGAATAAAAAAATCCGCTGCTAGTGAGTTAGCAACGGATTTTTTTTATTGTTGTTTTTTTACTTTTACACGTGGCAAGATTTTTTGAAGTGGTACGTTTCGTTTACGTTCCCAAGTTGCTGGGTTCATTGGGTCGTACTGTTCTAAAAAGGCGATTACTTCTTTTGTAATTGGCGTTGGTGTAGAGGCCCCTGCGGTAACAGCGACATTTTCGATCCCTTGCAGCCACTCTAATTGAATTTCGCTTACATCTGCAACGCGGTATGCTTTTGTACCAGCAATCTCTTGTGATACTTGGGCTAAACGGTTTGAGTTATTACTTTTTGGATCACCGACAACAATCGTTAAATCAGCCACATCTGCTTGCTTAGCAACTGCTTCTTGACGTACTTGTGTTGCTAAACAAATTTCTTTGTGAAATTCAGCTGTTGGGAATTTTTTCTGAATGTCTTCCATCAGGTGCTGAACGTCCCATTGACTCATTGTTGTTTGATTTGTTACTAAAATTTTCTCTGTTGGGATTTCTAGTGTCTCCAAATCATTTGCCTTTTCAATAAGATGAACGATGTCAGGTGCAATACCAACGGCACCTTCTGGTTCTGGATGTCCCTTTTTACCAATGTAAATCACATGGTATCCTTCCGATTTTTTTGTTTCGATAAGGTCGTGTGTTTTCGTAACATCTGGACATGTTGCATCGATTGTCGTTAACCCTTTTTCTTTTGCACGTTGTTTAACTTCTGGAGAAACACCGTGTGCTGTGAAAATAACAGTACCAGAATCAATTTTGTCTAAAATCTCTAATCGACTTGGACCATCTAATGTAATAATGCCATCTTCTTCGAAAGCGTCGGTTACATGTTTATTGTGAACAATCATACCTAAAATATAAATCGGTCTCGGTAATGTTTTATCTAGTGCAGCATTGCGTGCAATGACCATTGCATCAACAACACCGTAGCAATAACCACGAGGGGAAATTTTAACAATTTTCATGTGAGTAATCCTCTCCTTCTAAACAAGGAATCCTTTTTGTACATAGTCTTTTCCATTATAAAGGAGGAGCGGACAGAAAACAAAGGATTGTTAGACATATAGTTTCGGTTTTGGTGCCATACGCGGGATATTCTCCTCTTTCGGTAAGGCTCTTTCAATAACTGGTTCTAAAATTATTTTCTTCTTTTTTTTCTTTTTTGAAGGTGGTGGAGGTGTAGTAATTACTTCCACCTCTTCTGCTGATTCTTCAGCAGCACCTTTTCCAGAAGTGAGAATTTTTACGATGCTTGGTATGCTACGCACAATGGGTCCATACTGCTCGACGACAGGTCCAACAGATTGAGCGACTTGAGCAACTTTTTCAATGTTATTTAACATACCTGTTGGATTGGAGATTAAGTTGGAAAAAAAGCTGCCAATGCCACCGCCACCGCTAGCGCTAGGTATAATCGGTGCTGAGCCACGGATTTCATTCGGATTGTTCATTTGAGGTGGCATCATTTGTTGTGACTGCTGCATATAGGGCTGCTGATGTTGATGCATCATCGGTTGCCCCTCCATTTGTCGATAGGGAGGAACCATTTGCATAAAGGGCTGAGTCGGATCGTGTTTTTTGAATAGCTTCGAGAGAAATCCTTTCTTTTTTTGCATCATAGGAGGTAAATTAGGTATAGGATACGGGGTGTACGGTTGCTGTCCTGTATACATTTGTCCCATAGGAGAGTTCGGATACATAAGAGAACTCCTCCTTTCTTCAGTTAGGTATATACACATACAATATGCAATGAAAAGAAAGAAGGTTAGTTTTTGGAGTGAAAACCTAAACTAAAGATGGATTTTACTATTAGATTTCGATATAATGTAGACTTGACTGATTTGTGCGCGCAGTAGAAATTTTAGAAAGAAGGTGTAACTTATGACACTACAAACATTTACACAATATAATTTTCAACCGTTTTTAATAGATGCAGTTCGTGAACTACGCTTTTCAGAGCCGACAGAAATTCAAAAGAAAATTTTTCCTGTTGTGAAAAAAGGTGTGAGTGTAATTGGACAGTCCCAAACGGGTTCTGGTAAAACACACGCATATTTACTTCCAACATTAAACCGAATTGATGCGAAACGAGAAGAGGTCCAACTTGTCATTACAGCGCCTACTCGTGAGTTAGCACAACAAATTTATCAAGAGATTGTAAAGTTAACAAAGTTTTGTGAAGAAGATCAAATGATTACAGCACGCTGCTTAATCGGAGGAACAGATAAGCAAAGATCCATTGAAAAATTGAAAAAACAACCTCATGTTGTTATTGGGACACCCGGGCGTATTAAAGATCTAGTAGAAGAAAAAGCGCTATTCGTTCATAAAGCTACTACGATTATTGTTGATGAAGCAGACTTGATGCTTGATATGGGATTCATTCAAGATGTAGATAAAATTGCAGCGCGTATGCCTAAAAACTTGCAAATGCTTGTTTTCTCTGCAACGATTCCTCAAAAATTAAAACCGTTTATGAAGAAGTATATGGAGAATCCAGAGCATATTCATATTAATCCAAAACAAGTTGCAGCAGGGAATATTGAGCATTATTTAGTTCCTTCTAGGCATCGTAATAAAATTGAATTAGTGAAAAATATGTTACTTCAATTTAAGCCGTATTTAGCAATCGTTTTTACAAATACAAAGAAAAAAGCGGATGAAGTTGCGGACGGATTAGCAGAGCGTGGATTAAAAGTAGGAAGAATTCATGGTGATTTATCACCACGTGATCGTAAAAAAATGATGAAACAAGTTCGTGACTTAGAGTTTCAATACATTGTCGCTACAGATTTAGCCGCACGTGGTATTGATATTGAAGGGATTAGCCATGTTATTAACTATGAACTTCCATCTGATTTAGATTTCTTTGTTCACCGCGTAGGAAGAACAGCTCGTGCTGGATATTCAGGAATTGCAGTTACGATTTATGATCCAGCAAATGAAGAAGCGTTAGATAGCTTAGAAAAACAACGTAATATCATATTTAATCATGTAGACTTACGTGGAGATGAATGGGCTGATTTAGGTGACCGCCGTCGTCGTAAAAGTCGTAAAAAGCCAAATGATGAACTTGATATTATGGCAACGAAAGTTGTTAAGAAGCCGAAAAAAGTAAAACCTAATTATAAGAGAAAACTGGCAACAGAACGTGCAAAAGTGAAGAATAAATACAGTAATAAAAAAAGATAAGGGGAGATCCCTTATCTTTTTTTATCCTTTTATTTGCGAATGTGAATCTTTCCTGTAGCAAAAATAAAGGCGTTAGGTGAGGACTAATAACCAGCAGGAATTAAGAAAAACTCTACTAATCTTGATATGCTAAGAAGAGTTCCATGCTTTAGAAGCGGGGGGCGTAACTTGTGAATCTGTTTTAGCAGTATGTTTATTGTTTTGTGAACAAACAATTCACTACATATTTCTACAAATTATGCTATCATTATAGCTATTGTATATTGAAGAGGTGATTATATGTTAAAGATTGGATCTCATGTTTCTATGAGTGGTAAGAAAATGTTATTAGCAGCAAGTGAAGAGGCTGCTTCATACGGTGCGACAACCTTTATGATCTATACAGGTGCACCGCAAAATACGAGAAGAAAACCAATTGAAGAGTTAAATATAGAAGCAGGGCGTAAACATATGGAGCTCAATGGTATTGAAGAAATTATTGTCCATGCACCTTATATTATTAATGTTGGTAATACGACAAAACCGGAAACGTTTCAATTAGGTGTTGATTTCCTGCGCATGGAAATTGAAAGAACGTCAGCGTTAGGTGTAGCGAAGCAAATTGTACTTCATCCAGGAGCTCATGTTGGCGCGGGAGCTGAAGCTGGTATTCAGCAAATCATTAAAGGCCTAAATGAGGTATTGACGCCAGAACAGACAGTGAATATTGCACTAGAGACGATGGCTGGAAAAGGAACAGAGTGCGGACGCAGCTTTGACGAAATTGCAAAAATTATTGATGGTGTAAAATATAACGAAAAGTTATCTGTATGTTTCGATACGTGCCACACGCATGATGCAGGTTATGACATTGTGAATGACTTTGACGGTGTATTAAATGAATTTGATAAAATTGTTGGGATTGATCGTTTGCAAGTATTGCATATTAACGATAGTAAAAATATACGCGGAGCTGGAAAAGACCGTCATGAAAATATTGGTTTCGGTCATATTGGTTATAAAGCGTTACACCACATCGTACACCATCCGCAATTACAGCATGTACCAAAAATTCTTGAAACACCGTATGTAGGTGAGGATAAGAAAGATAAAAAACCACCATATAAGTTTGAAATTGAAATGTTGAAGAGTGGCTCATTTGATGAAGGTCTTCTTGAGAAGATTAAAGAACAATAAGGAGGGGGATTTCCACCTCCTTATTTTAATAGTTTCTGAAATAGCGTATTTATTTGTTGAGCGGTAGATGGGGAAGTGACTTTTGCAATCTTTTTTAAAAGTTCTAGTCTTTCTCCTGTATCATAAATGTTGATGTTTTTCCCTTTTATTAAAGGGACAATTTGCTCAGCCTGTTCAGTTGTGATGGGAACTTCATATTCTTTACTATATTTCAATAATTCTTTTGTTGTCATATGATTTAATTTTTTGTTTACAATGTGCTTGATGAGGTTCATGATGTAGTCCTCCTTCAGTTGTTCTTATATCGAAATATATGTGCGGGATGCTTGTATATATTCGCATAGTAGATGCTTTTTTCTATAAGTAAAAGAAGACTATGTTATAATAAAAGAACAAAACTATATAAAAAGTATATAAGGAGGGTTTATGGAAAAAAAGCAACATAGAAAAGAAAGTATTATTCACCTATTGTATCGTTTAGTTATGATTGTCTTTGGTGCAACGTGTGCGGCAGTAGCTATTGAACTGTTTTTAATGCCAAATAAAATTATTGACGGTGGTATTATCGGTATTTCCCTCATACTAGATTATCTTACTCCAAACATTTGGTGGTTAAGTTTCTCTACTTTAGTTGTCATCCTCAATTTACCGTTTATGTATTCCGGGTATAAACAAATCGGTAAAACTTTTATGTTATCTTCTGCTTTTGCAATCGTCGCTTTAGCATTTATTGAGTCAACATTACATTCTTTCAAGCCTTTTACGACGGAACCGATTTTGGCAACCGTTTTTGGTGGTCTTATTTTAGGGATTGGTGTAGGGATTGTTATTAGGCATGGTGGTTCATTAGATGGAACGGAAATTATGGGAATTTTATTAACGAAAAAATTACCGTTTTCTGTTGGTGAATTTGTTATGTTTGTGAACTTATTTGTTTTTGCTTGGGCAGCATTTGTGTTTGGGGTCGAACAGGCGATGTATTCTGTTATGACATACTATATCGCATTTAAAACAATTGATACGGTTATTCAAGGATTGGATGAGACAAAAGCAGTACTGATTGTATCAGATCAGTATGAAGAAGTATCAAATGCCATCTTACACCGCCTTGGTCGTGGAACAACGAAACTCGTTGCTAAAGGTGGTTATACAGATAAAGAGAAAGAAGTAATTTATGCAGTTGTTACACGTCTTGAGGTAACAAAATTAAAATCAATTGTTCATGAAATTGATGAAAATGCCTTTATTACAATTATGAGTACGCAAGAGACAAATGGTGGTAAATTTAAATCCGCTATTCATTAAAAGTACATGTTCAAAAAAAGAAGATAAAGAAGGCCAATCAGTTCCAAAGTATGAAGAAATGTAAAAGCAATCTTTGCCGTAATTTTTGAATATCCTTAAAAAGCAGAGAGATTTTCTCTGCTTTTTTGTTATAATAATAAGGTTGTCCGAAATAAAGAATATATTTTTGGGCAGATTGGTTTACAACTATAATAAGTTATACTATAATTCAAATAGAGGTAAATCGGAATCATTCTGAATTAAAATAGGTGAGATGCTATGAAGAATATGTTGGAAATAGAAGGACTGACATTTCGGTATGAAGATCGAAATGTGTTAGAAGATATTAATTTGCAAGTTCCTAAGGGAGCTTTTTTAGGTTTGGTTGGACCGAATGGATCTGGTAAATCGACCCTATTAAAGTGTATATTAGGTGTTTTGAAGCCGAAGAAAGGGAGTATTCGGTTATTTGGTATTGATAGCAAGAAGTTTAAAGAGTGGAATAAAATTGGCTATGTTTCACAAAAGGCTAACAGCTTTAACTCTGGTTTTCCAGCAACTGTCTTTGAAGTTGTTTCAATGGGGCTTGTTTCAAAAAAAGGCCTATTTCGTTTCTTGAAGAAAGAAGATAAAGAAAAGGTTACAAAGGCAATCGCAGATGTAGGAATGAGTGAATTTCAAAATCGTAACATCGGAGAGCTTTCCGGTGGACAACAGCAACGTGTGTTTATTGCACGCGCGCTTGTAAGTAATCCAGAATTACTGATTTTGGACGAGCCTACAGTGGGGATTGATGTAAAGAGTGTAGAGAGCTTTTATGAGATACTAGAAGATTTAAATAAAAAACTAGGTATCACATTGATTCTGGTTACACACGATATGGGAGCTGTAACAGAGAAGGTGACGCATGTTGCATGTTTAAATCAGCATTTGCATTTCCATGGAAATGTTGAGAAATTCCGAGAGTTAGAAGATGCAGAAATGTCGATTTTATATGGACATCATGTTCATCGTTTAGAACATGATCATGAGCATCACGGGAGGATATAATGATACAGGATTTTTTACAATATGATTTTTTACGCAATTCTTTATACGCTGGTATTTTAATAGGGCTTGTTGCCCCGTTAATCGGTGTATTTGTTGTCATTCGTCGCATGTCACTGATTGCAGATGCTTTAAGTCATGTGACATTATCAGGGATTGCCGCAAGTTTGTTACTAGAAAAAACGATTTTTACAGGTGGTTTTTTAAATCCGTTATATATGGGAATGATTTTTTCGATAGGCGGAGCACTATTAATTGAAAAATTACGTACTGTATATAAGCATTACCAAGAATTAGCGATTCCAATTATTCTTTCAGCAGGGATGGGAATCGGAGTTGTTTTTATTTCACTTGCGAATGGATTTAATACGGATTTATTTAGTTACTTATTTGGTAGCGTGAGTGCTGTAACAAGCACGGATTTAATTCTTATTGGTATTGTAGCAATCGTAGTTATTGCAACAATTATTTTATTATATAAAGAGTTATTTTTATTATCATTTGACGAGGAATATGCTGTATCAACAGGTCTTCGTGCTAAATGGATTCATTTTATTTTTATTATTTTAGTTGCGCTTGTCATTGCAGTATCAATGCGTGTTGTTGGGGTTCTTCTCGTATCATCCCTAATGACGTTACCGGTTGCCGCAAGTATCCGCATCGCAAAAGGATTTAAACAAACAATTTTCTTTTCCATTTTATTTGGTGAAATTTCCGTGATAGGTGGGCTGTTTGCTTCTTATCAGCTTGATTTAGCTCCAGGTGGTACAATTGTTATGCTAGCGGTTCTTATTTTAATCGGTGCAATCTTATGGAAGAAGAAAAAAACTGCATAAAGTAGGGATAGTTATGAATCTGACTGAAGCTTTACGTCTTATGAAAGAAAAAGGCTATAAACACACTGGAAAAAGGGAAGAAATGTTACGTTTATTTGCGGTTCATAATCGTTATTTAACCGCAAAAGACGTTTTAGAGCATATGAAGAATGATTACCCAGGACTAAGTTTTGATACAATCTATCGTAATTTAACGGTATTTGCTGAAATTGGTGTTTTGGAGCAAACAGAATTAAATGGAGAAAAGCATTTTCGTTTTACATGTTCAATTATGGAACATCATCATCACTTCATTTGCTTGGATTGTGGTGGTACGAAAGAAATTACTTCCTGTCCAATGGATTTTATGAATAAAGATTTTAAAGGATACGAAGTAACAGGGCATAAGTTTGAAATATATGGGCGTTGCCCGAAGTGTGCAAAGTAAAAGCTTGTCAGCGTAAAGACTGAGAAGCTTTTATTTGTAGTTATAAAACGGCTGCTGGTGACATCCAGGCAGCCGTTTTTATTATTGCTCTTGTTTTTCTTTTTCTTTTTCTTGATTTGCAGCCATTTCAGCAGCAATTACATCAATTTCTTTTTTGAGTTCTTCTACCATTGTTTCTTCCGGTACTTTGCGAACGACTTTTCCTTTACGGAATAATAAACCTTCTCCACGTGCACCGGCAATACCGATATCAGCTTCACGAGCTTCACCAGGTCCGTTTACAGCACATCCAAGTACAGCAACTTTGATTGGTACTTTCAGCGTAGAGATATATTCTTCTACTTCATTTGCAATACTGATAAGGTCAATTTCAATACGACCGCAAGTTGGACAAGAAATAAGTGTTGCAGCATTCGATGCAAGACCGAATGATTTTAAAAGTTCACGAGCAACTTTTACTTCTTCAACAGGATCAGCACTTAATGAAATACGAAGTGTATTTCCGAGACCTTTACTTAAGATTGCTCCAAGACCAGCAGCACTTTTTACCGTTCCAGCAAATAGTGTTCCAGATTCTGTAATGCCTAAATGTAATGGATAATCAAAGGCACGAGCTGCTTTCTCATAAGCTTCGATTGCTAAGTTAACATCAGAGGCTTTCATGGATACGATGATATCGTGGAAATCTAAGTCCTCTAAAATTTTAATATGATGCAGTGCGCTTTCAACCATACCATCTGCAGTAGGATAGCCGTACTTTTCTAAAATATGGCGCTCTAATGAACCAGCATTTACACCAATACGAATTGGAATACCGCGTTCTTTTGCAGCATTTACAACAGCTTCTACTTTATGGCGACGCCCAATGTTTCCTGGATTGATACGTACTTTATCAATGCCGCCTTCAATTGCTTTTAAAGCAAGACGATAATCAAAGTGAATATCAGCAACAAGTGGGATGTTAATTTGTTTTTTAATATCAGCAATAGCATTTGCTGCGCGTTCGTCTGGAACAGCAACGCGGACAATTTGACAACCCGCTTCTTCTAAACGTTTAATTTCAGCAACTGTAGCTTCTACATCATGCGTTTTTGTTGTTGTCATACTTTGTATAATTAATTCATTATTACCGCCAATTGTTAAATTACCGACTTTAACAGGACGTGTTTTTGTACGATGAGTCATTTCATTCACGAATAGATCGCTCTCCTTATAAAAGAAGTTTCTTATTTTGTTGCCTCATATCAAATATAGTATATGTGATATGGAGCGATAGAAACCTATATGCTCGGTTTCACTTTTACTATTGTATCAGCGCCTTTATGTAATTGACAAGGATTAAGTGATGGTTCATTGATATAATGGAAATTTGTAAGATTTTCCAATTTGAATTTTTGTAGAAGATGTATTTTTATTTAATTGTTTAAAATCATCGATTACTTTTTCAATAGAAGGAACTTTTTTCTTGTTAATCGCTTCTGTAATGGATAAAACAGTATCTCCTGTTTTTACTTCAATCGCTTTATATTGTGCATCCGTTTCTTTTTTGGATTTTGTATCAACATTTTCTTTTTTTACAGTTTGGACAGCTGTTGGTTTTTTGTATGAACTTAACATTGGTAAAGTACCAATTTTTATATCGTAATAAAACACGTAACCGAGAACAAGCACAAGTAAGAGTGTACCAAGTCTTTTCATATTCCTCACTCCTTTGTTAGGAAATATATGCTTGTCCAAAAAAAAAATGCCAAAATGGCATTTTTTATAGTTCGTGTTTTTCTTTAGGTTTTGGTATTTCTTTAATGGTTAAGTACAGAACAATTAAAATGATTGCAGTGTACAGAAGGAATGACCAGGGTACATTTATTTTTAATAAATCCATAATCATAAAGAAAATTGTTGGAATTGTATAGCTGTAAGTCGTTAATGTCCAAACTTGTTTGTAAGATAACTTCCGCTGACCGCCCATTGCAGAACCAATAAAGGCTAAAATTGTTACCCCTAGGAATGAAATGAATAATTGGAACAAATAAATGACTATTCCTACCACAAGCATGAGAATAGGATAAATGCTATCAATGGCTGATATGATATCTTTAATATCTTTTTTCTCAAATGTACCATTCCCAAAATCGCTATAAGACTGACTTTGTGTTTGATTGTTATTAATAGATACAACTTTATCCTTTAAAACGAATACACCTTGTTTATTTGCATATGCAGTCGTATCCGTTGCATTAGGGTCAAATACGAAAACAAAGTTCCCATCTTCTTTTATAATGGGTTCTTTAACGTCGGCATGAAGTTCGCCGTTCTCAATTTTAAAATCTGGGAGATCTTTTTCAATTGATTGATGTACAGTAGAAACGACATCTTGGGTGAAATTCCCAAATGTAAAGGTTTTTGGGATTGTTGCAATTAAACACAATAACATGATATACAGAATCGTTTTTCCGATTTTTTGAAAACGAAAAAGTGCCATGTCTTTTGGCGAATATAAACTTTTTACTAGCTGCGTAAATACGGACATATATTCACTTCCTTTGCTATATGTATGATAGATTGATGCATAAAATCATTGTAACGTACGAATCTAGAGAACCACAAGTTATATCGTGTGAAGTAAGATTGATACCCCAGTAAGTGAGAGCTATAAAGGACTTTTTGCTATATCAATATAAATTGAAACCCTGACATAAAACCTTTCTTTTAGGTAGGAGAGGGCAACTGGCTATGCATAGAAGCAGTCAGATCCTTTTTCCTGCCCCGTCCGACGGTAAAACAAAGAGAGAAAACAAGTGCAGGTCACTTTTTGTTTTGCGTAGTGGGGGATTATTATATATCGAAAAAACAAAATGGATTTATATAATTATTCGCTTGCAGTAAGGTGTTTTTTTAAGATTTGAAAATAAAAAAGATAGACTTCAGTAAATGTAAAATAGACGAGAGCTCACCATCATTGAGAAATGAGGAAAAGTTTA
The DNA here is from genome assembly GCF_016483395.1 of Bacillus cereus group sp. N21. Taxonomy (NCBI): domain Bacteria; kingdom Bacillati; phylum Bacillota; class Bacilli; order Caryophanales; family Bacillaceae; genus Bacillus; species Bacillus cereus group sp. N21. The sequence goes on along the minus strand of NZ_JAEHBX010000012.1, from coordinate 50,146 downwards.
CTGATGGAAGTTTGACTTTAAGAAAAGTAAAAATACAATTGACACTTTTCTTTTTTATATGGTAAATTTATCTTACATTTCTTAACCGATATATCTCGCAGTGACTCAACCATGCAATCATACAGTTTTTATCTTGTATGAAAGTTCTGTGGAGACTTGGTGGTGTGATTTAAATTTCAGCCACCGATATATACATAATTCTGGACCCTTAGCTCAGCTGGTTAGAGCAGACGGCTCATAACCGTCCGGTCGTAGGTTCGAGTCCTACAGGGTCCATATCCATTTCAAATGTTCATCATGTAGACGAGAAGCTTCCTTGTAGAAGGAAGCTTTTTTTACGAAATATATGAGCATTTTATTTGAAAAGAAATGGGAATTTTGCTACGTTAATGATAGCAAGACAATGTGATTTAATTTGTTTTCACCCTATGGCAATTAGGGTGAAATGAAGTTGTATGCCAAGTCATTTTGGCAATACATAAACTGGGAGGAATGTAACAATGGCAAAACATGAATTACCAAATTTACCTTATGCGTATGATGCTTTAGAACCTCACTTTGATAAAGAAACAATGAACATCCATCATACAAAACACCACAACACTTACGTAACAAATTTAAACGCTGCGCTAGAAGGTCATGCAGAACTAGCTGACAAAAGTGTTGAAGAATTAGTTGCAAACTTAAATGAAGTACCAGAAGCAATTCGTACTGCAGTACGCAATAACGGTGGCGGACATGCGAACCATACTTTCTTCTGGACAATTCTATCTTCAAATGGTGGTGGACAACCAGTAGGTGAACTTGCAGCTGCAATTGAAGCGAAATTCGGTAGCTTTGATGCATTCAAAACAGAATTCGCAAAAGCTGGTGCAACTCGCTTCGGTTCTGGTTGGGCTTGGTTAGTAGTAAACAATGGTGAGCTAGAAGTAACAAGCACTCCAAACCAAGATTCACCTTTAACAGAAGGTAAAACTCCAGTTATCGGTTTAGATGTTTGGGAGCATGCTTACTACTTACATTACCAAAACCGTCGTCCTGACTACATCGGTGCATTCTGGAACGTTGTAGACTGGAACGCAGCTGAAAAACGTTACCAAGAAGCTAAATAATATCGCTTGTTCCGTTTTAGGTAAGGCGATATTGAAGAAGCTAGGGGAATATTCTCCTAGCTTTTTTGTATGCTTTCTTTTACATAATTGTGCTCGTCTTTGGAAGACTAGAACATGAAGTAAAGGAGAGTTATGTATGAAGTGGAAACATGTAATTGGCGATGTCGAGGTGAATCGTGATTTAATATTGTTACTTGTTATGGGGGGATTATACACGCTCGCAATTTCTTTATCCAACACGTTTGTTAACATTTATTTATGGAAACAAACACAAAACTATGTGAACCTTGGTTTGTATAATTTAGCAAGCGTTGTATTGCAGCCACTAACATTTCTTTTTGCAGGAAAATTGGCAAAACGGATAGATCGTGCTATTTTACTGCGAATCGGTGTGGGAACATTAGCTGTTTTTTTTATTGTTGTTTTACTCGCAGGAACGCATGCTTCACATTACATTTTATTACTTGGCGGTCTTCTTGGAATTGGATACGGTTTTTATTGGCTTGCATTTAATCTGTTGACATTTGAGATTACGGAACCGGAAACACGTGATTTTTTTAACGGTTTTCTTGGTCTTTTAACATCCTTTTCTGGAATGATTGGGCCAATAACAGCAGGATATACGATTTCACGTATGGAGAAATGGAGCGGTTATACAGTTATCTTTTTTCTTTCATTAACTTTATTTGCAATTGCTGTTGTCATAAGCTTCTTTTTATCGAAAAGAGAATGTGAGGGGCGCTATGAAATTGTTCAAGTTTTGAAAGAACGTAAGGTTGATAAAAACTGGGGAAGGATTACACGCGCACACTTTTTTCAAGGATTAAGGGAAGGGACGTTTATTTTTGTTATTTCTGTATATGTCTATTTGGCATCAGGGAGCGAATTTGCATTAGGAAAGTATAGTTTAGTCAATTCCGCTGTTTCATTTGTATGCTATTACTTGGTTGCGCGTATGTTAAAAAAGGAGTGGAGAAAAAAGGCGATTTTACTTGGTGGAATTATTTTGTATGTCGTTGTATTTTTAGTTATTTTTCATGTTACATATGTAAAATTACTCATTTATGCAGCATGTATTGCAATAGCTTATCCGATTTTACTTGTTCCGTACGGATCGATGACATACGATGTAATCGGAAGAGCAAAGCAGGCGAAAGAATGGCGGGTCGAGTATATTGTTGTTCGAGAATTATGGTTAAACAGCGGAAGAATTTGTTCGATTTTAAGTTTTTTATGTGCAGTATCATTTTTCCAGCCAGAAAAAAGCTTACCTGTTCTATTATGTATTCTTGGAGCTGGACATTTACTTATTTATTTTGCTGTTAGAAATGTCAAATACGGGGAAGGGAATCCAAATAAACCAAGGATTCTAGCACCTGAAACAACACAAAATCATACTGAACGAGAAGGTTAACTTCTTCTGGATTTTATGCTAGAATAAAAAGACATGTAAAACAGCAGTGAGGACACCTATAATAAGGTGTCCCTTTCCTATTACATAGCTGTTGGTAGAGGGGGTTCGTATGAGTAAAAAGAAGAAAAAAAAGAAAACCCACGTTCCGTTTCGGCTTAACGTGTTGTTTTTTTGTGTGTTTTTAATGTTTTCAGCGATCATTGTAAAGCTTGGAATGGTACAAATTGTACATGGTGAGGACTATAAAAATGAAGTTGAAAAAAAGGAAAACTCAACAGTAAGTAATCCAGTTCCACGCGGAAAGATCTTTGATAGATATGGTCGTGCGGTTGTGGATAATAACCCAGTTCGTACCATTACGTTTACAAGACTGAAGGGTTCAACTTCGGAAGAACGTTTAGAAACAGCGAAAAAACTGGCGAAGCTAATTGAAGTATCACCAGATAAATTAACAGAACGTGATAAAAAAGATTATTGGCTTTCTTTACATGAAAAAGAGGCAAAGGAAAAGATTACAAAGAAAGACCAAGCTGAATTTAAAGCAAAGAAAATTGATGATAAAGAAATGGCAGAGCGTCAGCGTAATCGCGTGACAGAGGCAGAAATAAATCAATTAACACCCGAAGATTTAGAAATACTTGCAATTAAGAGTAAAATGGATGGCGGATATGCAATGACACCGCAAATCATAAAAAAAGATGTAACAACAGAAGAATATGCAATCATTAGTGAAAATTTAGCATTGTTGCCAGGTGTAGATACGACAGTTGATTGGGATCGTAAATACACTTATGATGATATGTTCCGTAGTGTACTTGGTGGTGTAACAAGCTCAGATGAAGGGTTGCCAAGAGAACGACTAGACTATTTTCTTGTTCGAGATTATAACCGTAACGACCGCGTTGGTAAAAGTTATATTGAACAGCAATATGAGGATACGCTTCATGGTACAAAAGCAGAAGTGAGAAATGTTACAGACAAAGACGGAAATATTTTAGAAACAATAAACGTTTCTAAAGGTCAACGAGGCAATGACCTGAATTTAACAATTGATATGGAACTGCAAAAGCGTGTAGAAGAAACCCTTACGAAGTATTTAAAGCAATATGCAGGTGCAGAACCACTTTTAGACCGTGCATTTGTTGTGATGATGAATCCGAAAAATGGTGAAGTTTTATCTATGGCTGGGAAACAAATCGTAGACGAAAATGGAACGAAAGAGATAAAAGATTACGCATTAGGAACAATGACAAGTGCGTATCCGATGGGCTCAACTGTGAAAGGTGCTACGGTGCTAACGGGATATCAAACAGGAGCAATTACGCCTGGAACAGTTCTAGTGGATGAACCGATTAAATTAAAAGGTACACCGCAAAAAGCTTCTTGGAAAACGATGGGCAGTATTAACGACCTTACCGCTTTGAAAATGTCTTCTAACGTATATATGTTTAAAACAGCTATGAATATTGCTGGAGTGCCATATGTTAGAGGTGGTACATTAGATATTAAGAAAAAGGCATTCGATGATATGCGTTATTATTTTGGACAGTTTGGGCTTGGCGTGAAAACAGGAATTGACTTACCAAACGAAATATCTGGTCAGAGAGGTCCAGGTCTTCAACCAGGTTTCTTATTAGACTTAGCAATCGGGCAGTATGATACGTATACACCGCTTCAACTTGTACAGTATGTTTCTACAATTGCAAATGGCGGCTATCGTATGCAACCGCAAATCGTAAAAGAAATTCGTCAACCAACATCTAAGCCAGATGAAGTTGGGAAAGTGATTCAATCGATGGAACCAAAAGTATTAAATCGCATTGATATGCCTGAAGATCAAATCCAGCGTGTGCAAGAAGGATTTAGACAAGTGTTTAATGATTCAGGTGGTACAGGTACAAAATACTTTACAGGTGCAAAATATACAGCTGCCGGAAAAACAGGAACAGCACAAACGTTTTATGGTGGCAATAAAGATATTGGAAGAAATACAAAAGGTGAACCGGTACCAACTTATAACTTAACGTTAGTAGGATATGCGCCGCTTGATAATCCAGAAGTTGCATTCTCTGTTGTTGTTCCATGGGTACATGATGATAAGTCTGGAATTAACGGAAATATCGGTCGTGAAATTATGGATGCTTACTTTGACTTAAAAAAACAAGAAGTAACAGGTGAAGCACCAAAAGATGAAAAAGGTAAAAAAGAATAAAAATATGTGAATTTGGCACACTATTTTAAAAGATAGTGTGCTTTTTTTTGTATTTTATGCATAGGTTTTAGTAATTGTGGACGAGCATATCCTATACGCGAAATAGGGGGTTGGAAAAGTGAACTCTCTCATAGTATGACCGGCCATATATTTACTTTTGAGAAAAGAAGTGAAAATGAGAAAGAAGTATCGTATTCCTCCACATTATGTTGAACTTTACAAAACTTTTACAAATTATTAAAACCGAATTAATAGTTGGGCATTATTCTTATATCTGTAATCCTGTTACTCCAGGATACTTCTAGGAGGAGCTACACGTGAAATGGACAAAAAAATCTATCAAGATTTTAGCAATATCGACATGTTTCATTTTTTTATATGTGTCTACTCCATCCGCTGCTAATGATGTGAGGGAAGTGAGAATTGATGGATCCTCAACTGTTTTTCCAATTATGGAAGCTATAGCGGAAGAGTACACAAAAAAAGAACCACGTGTGAAAATTTCTATTAGTATATCTGGGACAGGAGGAGGGTTTCATCGTTTTGGCAAAGGCGAAGTAGATATTAATAATGCATCGCGCCAGGTGAAACAAGTAGAAGAAAATTTTATGAAGGAAAATTCCATCCAGTTTACACCATTTGAAATTGCTTATGATGGCCTCACAATCATTGTGAATCGTCAAAATACATGGGCTGATAATATGACAATAGAAGAATTACGTCTATTATGGAGCGAAGATGGGAGAACGAAACGATGGTCACATATTCATCCGAAATGGCCGCACGAAAAGGTGCAATTTTATGCGCCAGGTGTTGATTCCGGTACGTATGATTATTTTCAAAGTGTTGTCTTGCGAAACAATCGTCTTGCAAAAACAGTTGCTTTATCTGAAGATGATCAAGTCATTATGCAAGGGGTAATGAATGATAAAAATGCAATTGCATTTGTGGGATATGCGTACTATATGGCGAATCGGGATAAGGTAAAAGCCGTAAAAGTAAATGGTGTACCACCAACGAAAGCAAACATTCAATCTGGTGTTTATAAGCCATTGTCTAGGCCGCTATTTGCTTATGTAAACCATGCTTCGATTCGAAATAAAAGCAGTGTGGCAGAGTATGTGGTGTTTATGATGCAACATGTGGGCGGACTTGCTGAAGAAGTCGGATATGTTAAATTACCACAAAAGAAATATAGTGAACAGCTGCGAATGTTAACAGAAATAAAAAGATAATGTCAGGATGGGAAGGGGTTTTCATCTTTGGCTCGAAATGACAAAAGTCAATTTACATTTTCTGTGCAACATTTGATTGAAAGAAATACAATCAAAAGAAAAAAAACGCAGCGAATCAATCGAATGGTTCCGTTACTATTAAAGGCAATTGCTAGCGTATCTATTATAACAACAATCGGTATTGTTATTACGCTAGCGAATGAAACAATTATGTTTTTTCGTGAAATATCAATGTATTCTTTTTTTACTGAAAAAGAATGGTTACCATTTTTTGAAGAGCCTAAGTTTGGGATACTTCCTCTTATATGTGGGACCTTACTTGTAACAACAATCGCTATGATAGTAGCTATTCCAATTGGACTAGGATGTGCCGTATTTTTAAATGAATATGCTTCACACTTTGTTAGAAAAGTGTTAAAGCCCATTTTAGAACTACTAGCAGGTATTCCTACAATTGTATATGGATTTTTTGCTTTAACGATTGTCACACCGGCCTTGCAGCGTGTCATTCCGGATTTACAGTTCTTTAATGCAATTAGTCCAGGCATTGTTATAGGAATTATGATGGTTCCAACAATCGCTTCTCTTTCTGAAGATGCAATGGGAGCTGTATCTAAAGGAATAAAAGAGGCTTCACTTGGGCTAGGTGCAACGCGTTTTGAAACTGTACGAAAGGTTGTGTTTCCAGCTGCATTTACCGGTATTATGGCTGCAATCCTATTAGCAGCTTCACGTGCGATTGGTGAAACGATGATTGTTGTCATTGCTGGAGGTTCAACGCCCAATGTATCTATAGATCCGACGCACTCCATTCAAACGTTAACGGCTTATATTGTGCAAGTAAGCTTAGGTGATGCCCCCCATGGAACGATCGCATACTATAGTATGTACGCTGTAGGCGCGACGTTACTTATGTTTACATTCATGATGAATACGATTTCGCAGCAGATTATGCACCGTTTTAGAAAGGCGATATAAGATGCGAATGCTGAATCATAAGAGAATAAAAGAAAATATGGCAACGCGTTTTTGGAAGGATCAAATATATAAGTCAATTTCTTATATGACAATGCTATTTTCTATTTGCATACTAATTTTATTACTTTATCAAATCTTTGAAAAAGGTATAAGTTATCTTTCGATAGATTTTTTTATGAACTTTGCTTCGCGTAATCCAAAGCAAGCTGGTATTGCAGCTGCATTGTCAGGAACAATTGTATTTATGAGTATAGTAGTACCAGTTTCCTTTATATTTGGAGTAGGTACAGCTCTTTATTTAGAGCATTATGCAAGACAATCTGTATTCACAAGAATCGTAGAATTAAATATTCAAACATTAGCGGGGGTGCCATCTGTTGTGTTTGGATTGCTTGGTTTAACAATTTTTGTATATGGTCTTCAGTTAGGTGAGAGTATAGTAACAGCGGCGTTTACGATGAGTCTTCTTGTGTTACCAACTGTTGTTGTGTCGAGTCAAGAAGCAATTCGTATGGTGCCAAGCTCTTTGTTAGAAGCCTCATATGGTGTCGGTGCTACAAAATGGCAAACAATGTATCAAATTGTAGTACCAACTGCCTTACCAGGAATTTTAACGGGATGTGTTTTGGCTTTATCGAGGGCAATCGGAGAAGCGGCACCATTATTAGTCATTGGGGCGCTTGCTTTTGCTAATTATATTCCGCTTAACATGTTTGATAGATTTACAGTTTTACCGATTCAAATTTTTAATTGGATGAGTAGGCCGCAAGAGGAGTTTCAGCATGTAGCAGCAGCCGGTATGATCGTTTTATTAGGATTGTTGCTCATTATAAATGTGGTTGTCTTATGGTTAAGAAATCGTAAGTAGTGGATGAAAGGGGAATTCAAAATGGTAGCAACAGTAGTAAATGTACAGGTGAAAAATGAAGAGAAAATTGAGTCAGCAACGAAGAAGGTTGTATTCGATACAAAAAATTTAAATTTATGGTATGGAGAAGATCATGCATTAAAAGATGTTAATTTAAGTATTCATGAGAATGAAGTAACAGCAATTATTGGACCGAGTGGTTGTGGAAAATCAACATATTTAAAAACGTTAAACCGTATGGTAGAGCTAGTACCTATCGTTCGCACAACGGGAGTAATTGAATATCGAGATCGAAATATTTTTGATAAGTCATATCCTGTTGAAGAATTACGTACGCATGTTGGAATGGTGTTCCAAAAGCCAAATCCATTTCCGAAATCTATCTATGAGAATGTTGCCTATGGTCCAAAGATTCATGGTATTCGTGATAAGAAGACACTTGATGCAATTGTTGAAAAAAGTTTACGTGGTGCAGCGATTTGGAATGAATTAAAAGATCGATTACACGATAATGCATATGGTTTATCTGGTGGACAACAACAGCGTTTATGTATCGCGCGTTGTTTAGCGATTGAACCGGATGTAATCTTAATGGATGAACCGACATCAGCATTGGATCCAATTTCTACATTGAAAGTTGAAGAATTGATTCAAGAGCTAAAGAAAGATTTTAGTATTGTAATTGTGACGCATAATATGCAACAAGCGGCACGTATCTCTGATAAAACAGCGTTCTTCCTAAGCGGTGAAGTTGTTGAATATACAGATACAAACAAATTATTCACTACTCCTACAGATAAACGAACAGAAGATTATATCACGGGACGATTTGGTTAATGTTTTTGGGAGTAAAAGCCCCTTTATAAGGGGCTTTTATCATTTTATCAAAAATCAAGTAAGAAAACTCCCCGCTCAAGGACTATGCTCAGCACAGTCCTTGAGCGGGGAGCTGAATTGCTAGTAACCGCATTCTTGTACGCTTTGTACAATATATTAAAAAAGTGGTTCCAAAGGCGTTTGCCAATGAAATAGAGGGGTTGTGCCATCAGGTAACTGTGTCAGCTCCACTCGTGTTACGCATCTGTTAGAGGAGACACACGAGAAACCCCCACTTCAAGATCCAAAGGAGCTAAGTGGCGGGAGTTTTCATATATGTAACAGCTAAAGGGGGAAACAACATGGTAAGGGAGCAATTTCATTATGATTTACACACATTGCAGCAAAAGGTAATTGAACTTGGAGAATTGGCAAGAGAAGCCCTTTCTTGTTCTATGGAAGGGCTTCAGAAGAAAGATGTAGAAAAAGCGCTAGAAGTCATTGATGGTGATTACCGTATGGATAATTTAGAAGAAGAAATTAATGACCTTGCACTTATGCTAATTACAAAACAGCAACCTGTTGCAAGCGATCTGCGAAGAATTTTTGTTTCGATTAAGACAGCAACAGATTTAGAACGTATTGCAGATCATGCCGTAAATATTGCTAAATCAACAATTCGGCTCGGAGAAAAAGATGTATCTGTTAGCTTGCATAGTCTGGAACAAATGTTTACGATTGCCATGGATATGTTAAATTTATCGTTAGAAGCATATCAAGAAGAAAATTTAACTTCTGCAAAACAAATTGCGGAAATGGATGATTCTGTTGACGAAATATACGGGAGAGCGATTCGTGAATTTATTTCCTCTATCCCTGAACATCCTGAAGCGATTACGCAAATTACACAATTATCTTTTATTGCACGTTACATTGAGCGTGTAGCAGATCACATTACGAATATTGCCGAGAATGTTTTTTACTTGGTGAAAGGAAAACATTATTTATTAAATGAATAGGAAAAAATGTTAGCAAGTGATGGAATATCACTTGCTTTTTTAGTCAAAACATGACAAAAAAAGCTCGTTGTCTTGTCCTCTCTATGATGATAAGATGTATCATAATATGATATGGAATAATATAGGAAGTGATTGTTTATCCTGTAAAAAACTTGATTGGTGAAGGTAGACACTCAGTGAAGGACAAGGAAAAACGCCACTGATTAAAATTTTACAGTATTAAGCTACAAAGTAAGCGCTTACTAATGTGGTTCAGTGAAGTGAAAAGGTTAATTTCTACATAAGTGACATACATATGATATACAAGGTCGTTCAACATTATAAACGTGGAGGATGAATGTATATGAAGGGGGTTATTTTAGCTGGAGGAAAAGGAAGGCGTCTTAGACCGTTAACATGTAATCTTCCAAAGCCAATGTTACCATTACTTGAAAAACCAGTGATAGAATACAATATTGAGTTACTAAGGCAGCATGGTATTCATGAGATTGCAATTACAGTTCAATATATGAGTACGGCAATTAGGCGGTATTTTGGTGATGGAAGTAAATGGGGAGTGAAGTTGCAATATTTCGAAGATTCGCCACCGCTTGGTACGGCAGGAAGCATTAAACAAGCAGAAGCGTTTTTAGATGAGCCATTTGTTGTAATTAGTGGAGATGCATTGACGGATTTTAATTTATCGAAAGGAATTGAATTCCATCAATGCAGGAATAGACTGGTCACAATGTTTGTGAAGGAAGTGGAAAACCCACTATCATTTGGTTCGGTCGTTATGAATAGAGAGCATGAAATTATACGTTACATGGAAAAACCGAGTTGGAACGAAGTGATTTCAAATATTGTAAATACAGGCATTTATATTATGGACCCCGAAATTTTTTCTTATATTTCATCAGCGCAGTTTTTTGATTTTAGTCACCATGTCTTTCCTTTGCTGGAAAATAAAAAAGCACTCTTTGGATATGTAGCGCAAGGCTACTGGTTAGATATTGGTACATTAGATCAATATCGGCAGGCTCATTTTGACTTACTTACAAAGAAAGTACAGGTACCCATTTCTTATACGGAAGTACTACCGATGGTTTGGATGGGAGAAGGGGTAACTATTGAAAAGGGAACAAAAATTCACGGTCCATCTTTTATCGGAGAAGGAGCGTCCATCGGAGCGGGGGTAATAATTGAGCCATATTCAATTATCGGTAAGTGCAGCACAATATTAGATCATACGCATGTCCAAAAAAGTATTGTTCTTGCCCATACGTATGTAGGAAAACGCTGTGAGCTATTAGAAGCGACCGTTGGAGAAAATGCGATGATTAAAGATGATGTAACTTTATTTGAGAAAAGTGTGGTAGCAGACCGTTGCCAGATTGGAAAAAATACAGTGATACAACACAATGGGAAAATATGGCCTAATAAAGTTGTTGATAGTCATTCTATTATTGCCTCGTCAGGAATTACTGAAAATGAAAAAAACTCAGGTTGGCTGCAAAAAAGCCGGGTAGTAGGTAGGGGTAATATAGAAATGACACCTCAAGTTGTTGTAAAAATAGCAATGGCATATGGCTCTCTTTTTTCAAAAGGGGAGCGTATATTGATAGGAGGATATGATGATGTAAAAGTTGATATTTTTAAAAAGTTATTTCTACATGCAATTCATAGTGTTGGCTTGTATACGATGGAATGTCAAGAAATGAACGATTCGGCCTTTCGGTATGCGATCAATGAACTCGAATGTGCAGGGGGCATTTTTATTCGCTTTGAACAAGAAGAAGGAATTGTCATTCAACTGTATGGTAAGGAAGGCATAAGGTTATCGTATAAACAGCAAAAAGAAATGGAACACTTGTATATGTCAGAAGCATTTCATTATGTATATGATAAAGACATAGGACGAAATGAAACGGTACATGTTTGTTTAGAGAAATATGTTGAATCTGTATTAGTGTATTTGGATATCGAAACGATACAAAAGCAAACATTTCACCTTCTTATTAATAAAAGAGATGAAATGTTTCAGTCCCTACTCATATCCTTCTTGCGAAAACTAGGTTGCACAATTACATGGGTTTATGCTAGTGAGCAAAAAGAACATGTTAAATTGTTAATGAAATCAAGTAGAGCTCATATGGCTCTTATGTTTTATGAACAAGGAAATAAATTTGAATTATATGATAATCATGGTGGGATTTACCAAAGTGCAAATTGTGAAGAAATCGATGTGCCTGATTTATTACTTGAGACGACAGAAAGTGTTTATCCATTATCGTTAAAATTAGGAGAGTGCTATCTTCTTTTTTATATGTATGGTGAACAAAGTAAGTTTCAGATGAGATGGCAGCAAGATATTTTATATCGGATTGGAAAATTATTCGAACTAATTGCTCGGCAAGGAAATACTTTGTCGACGATGTTAGAGCAATCACCACCCCTTTACTTATTATGTGATGAAGTTGTTTGCTCGTGGAAAGAGAAAGGGAAAGTAATGGGAATGTTATTGCAAGATATGGAAAAAAGAGAAGTCGAAGTATTAGAGGGAATCCAATTTAAATATACAGAAAAAGAGTGGTCTTATATTGTTTCTGATGCAAAACATCCTAAATTTCTTGTATATTCACACGCGAGAAACCCAGTAATAGCAAAGGAAAATATGAAAACTCTTATAGAAAAAATTAGACAATATCAAAAGGTGTAGAATTTTTATTTTAAAAGTGGTATTATAGTATAGTCTGATTTAAGTTATTAGTGACTGGAGGGAAATAAGAATGCGTGTGAATATTACTCTAGCATGTACAGAATGCGGAGATCGTAACTATATCTCAAAGAAAAATAAACGTAACAACACGGAGCGCCTTGAGCTTAAAAAGTATTGCAAGCGTGACAAGAAGTCTACGTTACACCGTGAAACAAAGTAAGCAGTAGGAGATTTCCTACTGTTTCTTTTTTTTTACTATGGTTATAACCCTTATTGAAAAGTGATGATACATGAAAAAAATGATAGACTGTTTACAAGAACAAAATTCATTTTTGCGATTAATAATTATAAAGTAAGTAAAGGATCACTTTATAGGGGGAAAAGCGTGTGAAAGAGGAGAAGGTACGTTTACGTAAGAAAATAGTAGAGCAAATGAATTTTTTATCGAAAGAACAGCACAAAACTTTATCAGAACAAATTGTATTTTCTTTATATGAACAAAAAGAGTGGAGAGAAGCGGAAACAATCGGAATTACTCTTTCGATGGAACATGAAGTGAATACATATGTAATTATTGAACAAGCATGGCGAGAAGGAAAAAAAGTTGTTGTACCAAAGTGTAATAGAGAGACAAGAACAATGATCTTTCGTCAAATTACAAATTTTGATCAATTAGAAACAGTATATATGAGCTTGCGTGAACCAATTCCTGCGCTAACAGTAGAAACAGAAGCAAATGAAATTGATCTTCTGTTTGTACCCGGAGTTGCGTATACAAGACGAGGGGAACGTATTGGGTACGGCGGTGGTTATTATGATCGTTATCTGCTGCAGTATGAAGGGAAAACGTTATCATTAGCTTTTGATTTTCAAATTGTAAGTTATATTCCAACAGAGTCGTTTGATCAAAATGTACAAAAAATTATTACAGAAAAAGAAACAATTCTTCAAAATGGACTTGTATAGACAAATAAAAATTGACGAGACTTTTTCTTGTTGATTATAATAAAATATGTGAACGTTTTCTTATTATATTTCCATAATAAGTGGACATAGAGGGTGATGAAATGATATCAATTTATGATATTCAGCAATTGCTAAAAAAATTTGGAACAATCATTTATACAGGTGATCGAATCGCTGATTTACAATTAATGCAAGATGAATTGCGTGAATTAAATCAATCACAGTTGATTGAGCCAAAAGACTATCAAACAGCTTTATTTTTATTGAAACAAGAGATTCAAAAAGAGATGAGCAAGAATTAGATAAAGGTAGGTTAGCAAAAATGGAAGAAAAGTGGTTAGTTGGTGTTGACCTTGGCGGGACAACGATTAAATTAGCATTTATCAATGTTTATGGTGAAATTTTACATAAGTGGGAAATCCCAACGAATACAAGTGAGCAAGGCAAACATATTACATTAGATGTAGCGAAAGCAATTGATAAAAAGTTAGAAGAACTAGGAGAATTAAAGAGCAAGCTAATTGGTATTGGTATGGGCGCTCCTGGACCTGTGCATGTCGCTTCTGGTATGATTTATGAAGCTGTTAATTTAGGGTGGAAAAACTATCCATTAAAAGATTTATTAGAAGTAGAAACAGGCTTACCTGTTGTGGTTGATAATGATGCAAACTTAGCAGCGCTTGGTGAAATGTGGAAAGGTGCTGGTGAGGGAGCAAAAGATCTAGTTTGTATGACGCTTGGAACTGGTGTTGGCGGCGGTGTAATTGCAAATGGTGAGATCGTGCACGGTGTAAGTGGTGCTGCTGGTGAAATCGGACATATTACAGTCGTAACAGAAAATGGATTTCCTTGTAACTGCGGGAAATCTGGCTGTCTAGAAACAGTAGCTTCAGCAACAGGTATTGTACGTGTTGCTATGCAAAAATTACAAGGTACAGATGAACCAAGCATACTTCACTCTATGTTAGAAGAAGAGGGACGTATTACATCTAAAGATGTATTTGAAGCGCTTGAACAAGGTGACGCTTTAGCGGAACAAGTTGTAGAAAAAGTAGCTTCTTATTTAGGGTTAGCTGTAGCAAATCTTTCTAGTACGTTAAATCCAGAAAAGATTGTAATTGGCGGTGGTGTATCTAAAGCTGGTGATGCATTGTTACAACCAATTCAGCGCTATTTTGCACAATATGCATTTTCTCGTGCTGTTAAGAGCACGAAGCTAGCAATTGCAACGCTTGGGAATGATGCTGGTGTAATTGGTGGAGCTTGGCTTGTGAAGAAGCATAAATATGAAGTTATGAAGTAAAAAGAATAGAATCAGTCAGGGCGAATCGGAATTAAGATGAGACTACTGGTATTTGCAAAATAATGAGAAGAGGAAGGGAGATCCCTTCCTCTTTTTTTATGCAAAATCTTGATGGGAAATAGAACTGTAAGTGAATTAATGAGCTGGTGGGTACCCGCTATAAAGGACAGTCATGACTGTAAACCAACCAAAAACAAGTACAGTTGCAACAGCAAAACCGCCTGCTAGTAAATTTTTTTCACGTAACGTTCTAAGGGTTGCGAATACAGCTAAGAGAGTGACTAGCGCAAAAATGATAACAAGACCCATATATGATCCCCCTCTGCTCTCTCATTCTTTCGTTTGAGTTTTTGCAATATTTCTTCTTTTTTATTGTACATGTTTTAGAAATGATTGTCGAGATAGCATCGTTTCTTTTCCTAAGGGGAAGAAGTGTTGTATCATAAAAGTAAGTTCAATAACTGGAGGAGATTTAAAAATGAAATGGATACAAATGCCATTAGGGCCATTACAAACAAATGCATATATTTTAAGTAATGATCAAAAAGAATGTATTATTTTTGATCCAGGTAGTGAAGGAGAGAAGCTTGTAACGTATTTACAAGAAGAACAATTAAAGCCGCTGGCTGTTTTATTAACACATGCTCATTTCGATCATATTGGTGCAGTTGATGCTGTGAGAGATGCTTTTCATATCCCAGTATATGTACATAAAGAAGAAGTGGATTGGTTAGGAGATGCGACTGTAAATGGTTCGCAAATTTTTATGATGAATCGAAGTATTACAGCGAAACCAGCTGATCAAATTATTGAAGGCGAAGGAATGTTAACGATTGGATCTTTTACATTTGAAATGTTTGAGACGCCAGGGCATTCTCCAGGCAGTATTTCATATTATTGCAAAGAGGCAAATGCTGTATTTTCAGGAGATGTATTATTCCAAATGAGTATTGGTCGAACAGATTTACCAGGTGGAAGTTTTGCAGAATTAATTGGAAGCATTGAAGAAAAATTATTTGTACTGCCAGATGACACAGCAGTATTATGTGGACATGGTCCAGAAACAAATATTGGTTTCGAAAAAGAAAATAATCCGTTTTTACAATAAGGAGCTATATGGGGATGGAGCTCGTTTTAAGAAAATGGATGGAAAAAGAAAAGGATTATTCGATTTCATATAGTACATATATGAACCTTGCACTGTATGATGAGGAGTACGGATATTATATGAAAGAACGTGAGAAAATCGGAAGAAATGGTGACTTTTTTACGAGTAGTAATATTTCTTCGGTATTTGCAAGGACGTTCGCTCGTTTTTTTATTCGACTTGTCCAAAATGGAGAGATCCCCCCGAATGTTTGTGAAATTGGAGGGGGAACAGGGAGATTTGCTTATGATGTTTTACAGGAATGGAAACAGTTATCTCCAGTAACCTATACAGAGTTACGATATTCTATTATTGAAGTGAGTCCTTTTCATAGAAGGTTGCAAAAACGTCAACTTGGTTCATTTCAAAATATTTCGCAGTACAAGTCCTATAAGGAATTAGGGGAGTCTTTTACAGGAATCGTTTTTTCAAACGAATTGTTTGATGCGTTTCCTGTTGAAGTGATAGAGAAGCGAGCTGGTATTTTGTATGAAGTTCGTATTACGTATACGGAGCAGCGGGAACTTACAGAAGTATTGCGGCCGTTAGAACAAGAAGTAATACGATGCTATTTACGAAGACATAAGATTGAGCTTTATGAAGGACAGCGCTTTGAAGTACCAATAGCAATGGAAACCTATTTACAAGAGATTATAGGATGGCTCAAGGAAGGCTTATTCATCACGGTTGATTATGGATATACAAAGGCGGAGTGGATGCGTCCTGCGCATCATGAAGGGAGTCTAAGGGGATATTATGACCATAGGCTCATTCAGAACCCTCTGAATTATCCAGGTGAAATGGATATTACAGCGCATATTCATTGGGATGAATTGAAGAAAATAGGAGAAGAAAGCAGTCTTCATACAGTGTGGCATACAAAACAAAGGGGGTTTTTACTTGCGGCAGGTATATTAGAACAACTTGTTAGTCATCAAGATTCCGATCCTTTTTCTGAGAAACAGAAACAAAATCGAGCGGTTCGTTCTATGATTTTACATGGGGGAATAAGCGATGCTTTTGATGTTGTTATGCAAAAAAAAGGAATGCCACATTTTGATTTAAAGCATTATTTACATATATAGAAAAAAACAAGACACAGAATGATTCTGCGTCTTGTTTTTTGATACGACTTTAGGATATGTAGTATTGTATATTTTCTCTCATGATATATATTTATATTAAAGATATGAGATAGAAAATATAGAATACGTCCTTTTTGTTTGGTTACCCCTAACCTAGTAATACACGAACAAGTTGGATAATTGTTTCATTTTCTACTTTGTAGTAAATTTCCAATCCTTTTCTTTCACTAGAAACGATTTTAGCGCTTTTTAATTTCGCTAAATGTTGTGAAATTGTGGATTGTGGCATATTTAATCCTGTGTACATTGTCGAAACATTGCTTGGACCGCGTTCGATCAATCCTTTTACAATACATAAACGAACAGGGTGAGCAAGAACTTTCAGTAATTCTGCATTATTTTCGTATAGTTCTAATTCCTTTTGAAAGGTTTCTAACATGTTTTTTCCACCTCCATGCGAGCTGTTATACCCATACTATACATACCAAAAATCTAAAGAAAAGAAAATAGTTGTTGCAGAAAAAATGTTCTAAAGTAAAGAAATTGTAAGAAAAGAGAACATGATGTAAATAACTTTGCAAAATTTGTACGTTTTGTAACACAGTATTTTTTGTTAAAAATCGTGAATATACAGATACATTTGTAACACAATTTTATCACGATTTTGTTATTCTTTCAATTAATATACAAAATTTTTAAAATAATAAGAAAAAGAGATTTTATATGTTTCTATAGAATATAATTTTGGATGAAAAGAAGGCATATCATAACATACATTTCCTAAAACACTTTCACTTTCCTGAAGGTTTACTGAAAAAAGATAAGTGGTGATGATGTGATACGATTAGCAAAAGAATCTGATGCTGAATCATTTATTGCTATTAGAAAGGAAATCATTTTATCAGCAGCTACGACAAAGTTTTTTATATCTTCTCCAAATAAAATACCTGATAATGTGAATAAAGAAAGAGAAAAAATATTGAAAAGTGTTGAGGATGGAAATCTTTATATAGTAAGTGAGATGGAAGGTGCAGTAGTCGGCTTTTTGATTTTCAATCGTTACAAACAAGAACGCTTAAAACATGTAGGAACAATGGGAATGGGTATCAGAGAGGAATGTTGCAATCAAGGTATCGGTACCAAATTAATAAAATTTCTTGTTAATTGGGCTAAAAAGCAGAAAGGTTTAGAAAAAATTTGCTTAGGGATCGTTTCTGTTAATGATAGGGCTATTAAAGTATACAAACGTACTGGTTTTATAGAAGAAGGTAGACAACGGAAGCAAATTAAATATGAAGATGGTTCTTATGGAGAGGATACATTAATGGCTTATTATCTTCAATAGAGGGACTTTACCTAAGTGCATATGATGAGTTTATGGTGGTAAATCCTTTTTTATAATGTGAAACATTTTATTTCTATATCAGATGGGAATTTTCTCATGCATTCACAGGTTCCTCTACAAAAGAAAGTGCATTTTCAAAATCGGTAATTAAATCATCTACATTTTCAAGGCCAACTGATAAACGGAGCAATGAATTAGAAATACCTCTTTCATCGCGTGCTTTTTGTGATAATGCTGCATGTGACATTTTTGCAGGATAGGAGAGGATGGATTCCACAGCTCCTAAACTTACTGCAAATACAGGAAGTTTGACTTGTGATAAAAATTTTCGCAAAGCATCTTCAGATTGTAACGTGAAAGATAAAACAGCACCGGCAGATTGTGCTTGTGAGTGCTGTATGTCATAGCCAAGGTGTGATTCTAATCCAGGGTAATACACATTCTGAATTTTCGAGTGTTTTTGTAAATAAAGAGCAATTTTATTCGCGTTTGTTGCTGAGTGTTCGAGACGTACGTGTAATGTTTTCAGACCGCGAAGAACGAGAGAGCAATCTTGTGGGCCTAATATAGCGCCAAATGCATTTTGCAGGAAGCCGAGTTTTTTAGCGAGTTCATCATCTCTTACAACTGCTAATCCAGCTGTAACATCACTATGACCGGCAATAAACTTTGTCGCACTATGGAGAACCACATCTGCTCCAAGTTCGAGTGGTTTTTGGAATAGTGGTGTTAAAAATGTGTTATCAACAAAAGTAAGAGCTCCGGTAGATTTCGCTAATTCGCAAACAGTACGAATGTCGGTTACTTTTAATAATGGATTGGATGGTGTTTCAATGTAAAAGACTTTTGTATTTGGTCTAATGTTTTGTTTTACTGCCTCTACATTTGTCATATCAACAAATGTATGTGAAACACCGTAACGAGACAGAACCTCTGTTACAATGCGATATGTTCCCCCGTATACATCTTCTGAAATGAGAACATGATCGCCTTGCGAGAGAAGGAGGAAGGCAGTAGAAATCGCTGCAATTCCAGATGCGAAGGCAAATCCTTTTGTTCCCCCTTCTAATAAAGCGATTATGTCTTCAAGTGCTTCACGTGTTGGATTCCCAGAGCGACTGTAGTCGTATTTTCCAAAGGTATCTACATCAAATTGATGAAATGTCGATGTATTATAAATGGGAACGTTAACAGCTCCTGTTTGTGAATCATGTTTATATTGGTTATGAAGTAAGAGTGTATCTAACGAATAACTCATATTCTTACACCTTCTTTTACATGTTTAATAGCTTGCTTTAAGTCTTGAATTAAATCATCCCCGTTTTCAATGCCAACGGAAAAACGGAGAAGACGATTACATACCCCGCGTGCTATAAGCACTGCTTCTGGGATATCTGCATGTGTTTGTGTTGCTGGATATGTCATTAAACTTTCAACCCCGCCAAGACTTTCTGCAAATGTAATTAACGATAAAGATTGTAAGAAAGGATTTATCCATTTTTCATCGCGAAGACGAAATGAAATCATACCGCCCCTTCCTGGATAAAAAACATCGGTTACACCATTCTCCCCATTTAAATAAGAAACGATTTTTTTTGCGTTTTCTTCATGTTGTTTCATACGAAGAGCCAATGTTTTCATACCACGAATTAATAACCACGAATCAAATGGACTTAATACAGCACCAGAAGCGTTATGATAGTGGGCAAGTGCTTCGCAAAGTGTCTGACCTTTTGCAACGACAAGGCCGCTTAGTACATCGTTATGTCCACCTAAATACTTTGTTGCGCTGTGAAGGACAATATCTGCGCCTTCTGTTAATGGTTGTTGTATATAAGGAGTGTAGAAAGTATTATCGACAATTAGAAGTGGGCCGTGCCGTTTTGCGACAGTTGCGACAGCTGCAATATCAGTGACTTGCATTAATGGATTGGTCGGTGTTTCGATAAAAATAGCCTTTGTTTGAGAAGTGACAGCTTGTTCTATTTGTTTAATAGATTGTGTATCTACGTATCTACAACGAATATTCCACTTTTCCTCATGTTCCGAAAATAAGCGGTAGGTCCCTCCGTATAAATCTTCTGATACGATAAGTTCATCTCCAGAACGGAATAAGGAAAGAATAAGAAGAACAGCTGCCATTCCAGAACTACAGGCATAGCCTTGTTCACCTTCTTCTAAATCAGCAATTGCGCGTTCTAAAAGACCACGTGTTGGATTTCCTGTTCGTGAATAATCAAAGCCTGTTGACTTTCCAATTCCTTCATGACGATAAGCTGTTGAAAAGTAAACAGGGGGATTAACTGTTCCTGTTGTAGTTTCACTTCGATTTCCGATTTGTGCTAGTTTTGTTTCGATTGTTGACATGTGAAATTCCTCCTTTATAAAAATAAAAAAAGCCTTCTAAGAAGAAGGCTTTCATGCGAATATAGTCTTCTTCTTATCTGTCAAATCTTTTCACAATTTGCTGGAATTAGCACCTTATTAACGAACGTGTTAATGGTTGCTGAGGTGTCATAGGGCCAGTCCCTCTACCTCTCTAGATAAGAATATTTTGTATGAAATTTTATTATGGTTTTAACTTTACAACAAAAGATAATTGAATTGCAACTTTATTTTAAACAATTTTTATTTTTCTGCTAATTCAATTGACTTTTAGTCTATCCCATGCTAAATTTATGAGAAAATTAACAAAGATTGTTAAAAGGTACACGTATTTCCTTTTAAAACATAGATGAATAATAAAGACAAACTCTTATTGAGAGCGGTGGAGGGAAAGGCCCTGTGAAACCCGGCAACCTTCAAACGAAATGTTTGAAACGGTGCTAATACCTGCAAAACAATTTGTTTTGCATGATAAGAGGAGGATTGATGATGTCCCCCTCTTCAAGATGAAGAGGGGGTTTTTATATTGATAGAAAAGAGGGAGACAAGTGAAAATTCTAGATTTAGTATCAAAAGGAATTGTTATCGGTGATGGCGCAATTGGTACGTTATTACATTCTCATGGTTTGCAAAGTAGTTTTGAAGAATTAAACTTATCTGATCCAGATCTTATTATATCTATTCATAAACAATATGTAGCTGCTGGGGCAGATATTATTCAAACAAATACATATGGTGCAAATGAAGCGAAATTACGCATGTATGGTTTGGAAAATCAGGTCACCCAAATTAATAAAGCAGCGGTTAAACTTGCAAAAGCAGCCGTAACAGATAAGAACGCCATTTTAGGGACCATCGGTGGGATGAAGCATATCGGGGCCGTTACAACGACTGATATGGAACGAGAGTTTATGCTACTTGAGCAAGCGGGAGCATTATTAGAAGAAAAGGTTGACGGATTATTATTAGAAACATTTTATGATGAGTTCGAATTGTTACATGCAGTGAAAGTATTGCGAAAACAAACAGATATTCCAATTATTGCACAGCTAGCGCTTCATGAAGCGGGCGCAACGCAAAATGGAAATGATGTAAATGGAATATTAACGCAGCTTTTAGATTACGGTGCAAATGTAGTCGGTTTAAACTGTCAGTTAGGACCGCTTCATATGACGGAAGCTTTTAAAATGATATCGATTCCTAAAAATGGTTATTTGTCGGCTTATCCAAATGCAGGCCTTCCAAACTATGTAGAAGGACGTTACGTATATGAAGGAAGCCCTGCTTATTTTGAAGAGATGACACCAAAATTTATTGAACAAGGTATTCGTTTGTTAGGGGGCTGTTGTGGTACAACGCCAGCACATATTGAAGGGATGAAGCGTGTAATTGCGAATGTAACGCCTGTTACAGAAAAACAAATTGTTCAAAGACAACAAGTAGTTCATATCCAAACAAAACGTGCTAGCACTCATGTTACCCTTGCAGAAAAAGCGAAGAAGCAAACAACGGTGGTTGTTGAACTAGATCCCCCAAAAACATTAGATACGCAGCGTTTTTTTGAAGGGGCAAGGGCATTGAAAAGAGCGGGAGCAGATGCCATTACGTTAGCAGATAATTCGTTAGCATCCCCGCGCATTTCAAACATGGCAATGGGGGCATTATTAACGAAGCATGATATTCCAGTACTGACGCATTTAACGTGCCGTGATCATAATGTCATTGGTTTGCAATCTCATTTACTAGGTTTATCAGCTTTAGGAATGGAAGAAGTGTTAGCTTTAACAGGTGACCCAGCGCGAGTGGGGGATTTTCCTGGAGCGACTTCTGTATATGATTTGTCTTCTATTGAATTAATTAAAATGATTAAAGAAATGAATGATGGTCGATCTATTTTAGGAAAATCCATTGGTCCAGCGACAAGGTTTTCTGTTGGAGGAGCTTTTAATCCGCACGTGAGACATTTAAAAGCAGCGGTGAAGCGAATGGAGAGGAAAATTGCAGCTGGTGCAGAGTATTTCTTAACACAGTCAATTTACGATGTAGCCTTAATTGAAGAAATATACGAGGCGACAAAACATTTAGAAAAACCAATTTTTATTGGAATTATGCCTTTAGTAAGTAAACGTAATGCTGATTTTCTTCATTTTGAGGTACCAGGCATTACATTGCCTGAGGAAGTAAGACAGAGAATGGATGGGCATGAAACACAGGAGTCTGCAATTGAAGAAGGAATTCGTATTTCTCAGGAATTAATTAATGCCGCAATGAAATACTTTAACGGTATTTATCTCATTACGCCATTTTTGAAATATGAAATTACAGAAAATCTCGTTAAGTATGTGAAAGAAAAGCAAGACGTGAAAGAGGGAATCAACTGATGAGACCGATAGAAGAGAGATTACAACATGATATTTTAATATTAGATGGCGCGATGGGAACGATGATTCAGCAGGCAGATTTAACTGCAGAAGATTTTGGAGGTGAAGAATACGAAGGTTGTAATGAATACTTAGTAAAAACAAGGCCAGATGTTATTTTAGGTATCCATAAAGCTTACATTGAAGCGGGTGCGGATATTATCGAAACAAATACGTTTGGTGCTACGAATATCGTATTGCATGATTATGAGCTATCTCATTTAGATGAAGAGTTAAATGAAAGAGCGGCGTTTTTAGCAAAGCAAGCGGTAAAGGAGAGTGGTAAAGAAGTATATGTAGCAGGTGCGATGGGGCCAACAACAAAAGCAATTAGTGTAACAGGCGGTGTAACGTTTGAAGAACTAATTGAAGTTTATACGAGACAAGCTCGGGGTTTATTACGAGGTGGCGTTGACGTATTACTTGTAGAGACAAGCCAAGATATGCGTAACGTGAAAGCGGCGTATTTAGGGATTCAGGAAGCGTTTACGGAAGCAAATCATACGGTTCCGCTTATGATTTCAGGAACCATTGAACCGATGGGAACAACGTTAGCGGGGCAAACAATCGAGGCATTTTATTTATCAATTGAGCATATGAAACCATTATCTGTCGGATTAAACTGTGCTACAGGACCAGAATTTATGCGCGAACACATTCGTTCTCTTTCTGACTTATCAGAGTGTTATATTTCTTGTTATCCAAATGCTGGTCTTCCAGACGAGGATGGACATTATCATGAGTCACCGACTTCACTTGCAGAAAAGGTGAAACAATTTGCTAAAGAAGGGTGGATCAATATTATCGGTGGTTGTTGCGGTACAACGCCTGATCATATACGAGCGATAAAAGTTTCGCTTGAGTCCCTTGAACCACGTGAGAATCATGAACGAGAAGGCCACGGGATTAGTGGTTTAGAAGCGTTGCAATATGATGATTCTATGAGGCCATTATTTGTGGGAGAGAGAACAAATGTTATTGGATCAAGAAAATTTAAGCGATTAGTAGCTGAAGGGAATTTTGAAGAAGCTGCTGAAATTGCGAGGGCGCAAGTGAAGAAAAATGCCCATATTATTGATATTTGTATGGCGGATCCAGATCGTGATGAAGTAGAAGATATGGAGAACTTTTTGGCAGAAGTAACGAAAGTATTAAAAGTTCCGATTATGATAGATTCAACGGATGATAATGTTATGGCAAAAGCTC
Source organism: Bacillus cereus group sp. N21 (assembly GCF_016483395.1). Classification (NCBI taxonomy): domain Bacteria; kingdom Bacillati; phylum Bacillota; class Bacilli; order Caryophanales; family Bacillaceae; genus Bacillus; species Bacillus cereus group sp. N21. The sequence continues at coordinate 25,937 of NZ_JAEHBX010000012.1, read as the reverse complement.
TCACGTATATACAAGGAAAAGGGGTTATTAACTCTATTAATTTAGAAAATGGAGAAGAGCGTTTTGAGAAAGTAACACCTCTTCTTCATAAATATGGTGCGGCAATTGTAGTAGGAACGATTGATGAAGAAGGCATGGCAGTTAGTGCAGAAAGAAAGTTAGAAATTGCAAAGAGAAGTTACGAGTTATTAACGAAGAAATATGGTATACGTCCATCCGATATTATTTTTGATGCACTCGTTTTTCCGGTAGGAACTGGTGATGAAGAATATATTGGTTCGGCAGCAGCGACGATAGAAGGGATTCGTCTTATTAAAGAATCACTGCCAGAATGTTTAACAATTTTAGGAGTAAGTAATATATCGTTTGGTTTACCGCCAGCTGGTCGCGAAGTGCTAAACTCGGTCTTTTTATATCATGCAACAAAGGCTGGGCTTGACTACGCAATTGTGAATACTGAAAAGCTAGAGCGCTATGCATCCATTCCAGAAGAGGAAAAGGAACTCGCAGATGCACTATTATTCGAAACAACGAAAGAAACACTAGAAGAATTTACGAACTTTTACCGGGTTGCTAAGAAAAAAGAAGCGGTCATACAAGAAACATTAACACTTGATGAAAGGTTAGCAAATTATATTGTAGAAGGAACGAAGCAGGGTTTACATGAAGATTTAAGTCTCGCACTAACAGAAGGAAGAAAGCCCCTTGATATTATTAACGGTCCGCTTATGATGGGGATGGACGAAGTAGGTCGTTTGTTTAATAACAATGAGCTTATCGTTGCTGAAGTATTGCAAAGTGCAGAAAGTATGAAAGCTGCTGTTGCGTATTTGGAGCCTTATATGGAATCTAGCGATAGTGCGAAAAAAGGAAAAGTATTATTAGCAACTGTAAAAGGTGATGTACATGATATTGGCAAAAACCTTGTAGAGATTATTTTATCAAATAACGGCTATGATATTGTTAATTTAGGAATTAATGTGCGCTCTGATCGCATTGTGCAAGAGGTAAAAGAAAAGAAACCAGACATTATCGGACTTTCTGGATTATTAGTAAAATCGGCGCAGCAAATGGTAGCAACTGCCGAAGATTTACAAGCGGCAAATATTGATATTCCCATTGTTGTAGGTGGTGCGGCATTGACAAGAAAGTTTACAGATAACCGTGTTTCACCTTCCTATAATGGACTCGTATTATATGCAAGTGATGCGATGACAGGACTCGATCTTATCAATCGATTGCAAAAAGAAGAAGAACGAGAAAAAATGAAGCAGGATAAAAAAAATCGCCACATTCATGTCGTGAAACAAGAGGAGAAAAAAGTGGAGATACCAGCCGTCATTGAACCGTTGCCGAAAGCAAAAGTTATGGTGCCAGACTCAACAAAACGGGCTGTACTTCGTGATATTCCAGTTTCACATCTTGCACCATTTTTAAACAGGCAAATGCTAATTGGTCATCACCTTGGTTTAAAAGGAAATGTGAAAAAATTATTAAAAGAGGGTGATAAGAGAGCGCATGAGTTAAACAATTTAATTGATGAATTATTACAAGAAGGACAATCTTGGCTATGTCCAAAAGCTGTTTATCAATTTTTTCCTGCCCAAAGTGATGGACAAACTATTATTATTTATGATCCAGAAGATCGTACACGTGTGCTAGAGCGTTTTTCATTCCCAAGACAAGGGAAAGCTCCGTACCGTACATTAGGGGATTACTTACGTCCTGTCGGTGATGAAATGGATTATGTCGCCTTTTTATCTGTTACAGTGGGGCAAGGTGTGCGTGATATTGCGGAAGAATGGAAAGAGAAAGGGGATTATTTACGTAGCCATGCGATTCAATCGTTAGCGCTAGAGCTAGCAGAGGGACTCGCTGAAAAAACACATATGTTGATTCGTGATCGTTTTGGAATTCCGGATTCACCGGAGATGACGATGGAAGAGCGATTCCGTACAAAATATCAGGGAATTCGTGTTTCTTTTGGTTATCCAGCTTGCCCAGAACTTGCTGATCAAGAAAAACTATTTCGCTTAATTCAGCCAGAGGAGATTGGAATCTCACTAACAGAAGGATTTATGATGGAGCCGGAAGCATCTGTAACGGCAATGGTATTTGCTCACCCCGAAGCACGATATTTTAGTGTACTATAGTGTAGAAGGGGGAGAGGTATGAAAAGAATAGTCTTTACAGGCGGTGGTTCGGCTGGACATGTGACACCTAATTTAGCAATTATTCCACATTTGCAAAAAAAGGGCTGGGATATTTCTTATATAGGTTCTCATCAAGGGATTGAAAAAACGATTATAGAGAACGAAGGAATTCCATACTATGGTATAGCGAGCGGAAAGTTACGCCGTTATTTTGATTTGAAAAATATAAAAGATCCTTTTCTCGTTATGAAGGGTGTTATGGATGCTTATGTACGAATAAGAAAATTAAAACCTGATGTTATTTTTTCAAAGGGTGGTTTTGTATCTGTACCAGTAGTAATTGGCGGATGGTTAAATCGTGTTCCAGTCTTGTTACATGAATCGGATATGACACCAGGACTAGCGAATAAAATTGTACTCCGTTTTGCTTCAAAAATATTTGTTACGTTTGAAGAAGCTGCACAACATTTGCCAACAGAAAAGGTGGTTTATACAGGTTCGCCTGTGAGGGAAGAAGTGCTACGTGGAAATCGTGAAAAAGGATTACACTTTCTTCGGTTCCATACTAGAAAACCAGTTATCACGGTTATGGGAGGAAGTCTAGGGGCAAAGAAAATCAATGAAACAGTACGAGAAGCATTGCCACAGCTCCTTAAAAATTATCAAGTTGTTCACCTATGCGGAAAAGGAAATCTAGACGAGACGTTACAAGGTATAGAAGGGTATAGGCAATTTGAATATGTGCACGGAGAATTGCCAGATGTGTTAGGGGCAACTGATTTTGTCATCTCACGAGCTGGATCGAATGCGATTTTTGAATTTTTAACATTGCAAAAACCGATGCTTTTAATTCCATTACCGAAAGCTTCAAGCCGCGGAGATCAAATTTTAAATGCACAATCGTTTGAAAAACAAGGGTATGCAGCGGTTTTATATGAAGAAACTGTAACAGTGACATCCCTTATGAAGCATATAGAAGAGTTAAATCATAATTGTGAGAAGTATAAAAAAGAATTTAAAAAGTATAGTGGAAAAGAAGCAGTACAGACCATTATGAAATATATTACGGAGGCGTGATTTCTAAAAAATCATGTCTTTTTTAGTAGAATGAAAGGTTCGAAGAATTACTTTATTTATGTTACAATAACAGAGATTTAATAGGGGAATTCCAGTTCTTTGAGCGTGAAAATACGAATGGATTAGGAGTGACTGTGTTGGAGCTGAGTCTCTATGAAAATACTGCTCTGATTATATGTTTTGTGCTATACGTTGGTAGTGTTATTATTTACATTTCAAGAAAATTTTCACAAGAACGAAACTTAGAAAAATCGGAAATAACAGCTGAGTTAGAGATGTTAGCCGATGAAAGTGATAAAAAGCAAAAAATAAGAGAAAAGCATGAGGCGCCCCACCACTTAAACGCAAAATAAGTTTTGAAGGTGGGGATTTCTTTTGGCGAAATCCTTCTCTATTATTATCATTAACGCTAAAAAAGGAGTTTCCCTTTGGTTTTATAAATAAGGAGCTAATTCATATGAATTTCTATATTGCATCAAGTTTTCAAAACAAACACCTTGTTCAATTTGTAGCGAGTCAATTGAAAGAAGCGGGATGGCATCATACATATAATTGGACTCAAAATGAAAGAGCGACAAATAGAGAACAATTACAGAAGATTGGTCAAGCAGAAAAGCAGGCGATACAAAACGCTGATGTTTTTCTACTTTTATTAGATGGCGGAAATGGGAGTCACACGGAGCTTGGTATGGCTATTGCGCTAGAGAAGAAAATCTATATGTATCATAAAAACAATCCGCTTCAAACAACGTTTTACCATTTACCAGAAGTGGATATTTTTCAAGGGGAAGTGGAGGAGTTTGTTTCATACGTCATGAATAAAGGAGACGCATAGATCATGCAGGTTTATGATACGATATACGGTAATTTTGAAATAGACGGTGTATTAGAAGAACTATTACAAACAGAAGCTATGCAAAGGCTGAAGAAAATTCATCAAGTTGGAGCGAGCTTTCTTGTAAAACCAGAGTGGAATATAACTCGTTATGAGCATTCAATTGGAGTTATGCTTCTTGTGAAAATGCTGGGCGGGGGTGAAGCGGAACAAATTGCAGCATTGCTTCACGATGTATCACATACTGCTTTTTCACACGTTGTAGATCGTGTATTACATAAAAAAGATGAAGACTATCATGAACATATTTTTGATACAGTCATTGAAAACTCGGATATCCCGCTCATTTTGAAAAAGTATGGATATGATTCTAAAATGCTTCAAAACTGGGAACAATGGATGCTGTTGGAACAACCACTACCAGCTCTATGCGCAGATCGTATAGATTATACACTTCGCGATTTATATACATATGGAATGATTTCAAAACAAGAAGTTCTTACATTTTTAAATCAATTAATTGTCCATGAAAAACAAATCTGTCTTAGTACGCTAGAGGCGGCAGAGTGGTTTACAACAGTCTATTACAAAGAAACAATTGATTTCTTTCTACATCCATTAGGCTCATATAGTTATCATGTATTAACAAAAGTTTTGCAACTAGCGTTAGAAAAGCATGTGATACATACTGAAGATTTCTTGTGCGATGATGAGGTAGTGCTTCAAAAATTGAAATGTTGTCGTGATGAAGAGATAACGAGTGTATTGGCTACTTTACATCCAAATGTAATAGTAGAAGAGAATAATCAAGAGTATGATATTTGTTACTCGGGTGGGAAGGAACGCTTAATTGATCCACATGTCTATATGAATGGTAAAATATATAAAGCGTCTCGTTTATCTGAACATGTAAGGTTATGCAATCAAAATGCGAAAGAGAACTTCAATCAAAATATATATTTAAAAATAAAGAAAGCATAAAGGAGTTATAAATATGAAATTAGAACAAGGATGGGAAACAAGCTTTTTAGAAGTTATACAAAAAAGTGAATTCAAAAAAGGTGCACTGCGTAGTCAGCTACTTTGTGCAGACGGAGAAGAAGTAGAAGAACTTGCAGACGATTATGGATATGATGAAATTGTAAATCGTGAACATGATGAAGAACTCGCAGAAATTTTAGGTGAAGAACTCTTTAGTGAAATGGAACGTTATGTATTTCTATCTTCACAACCTGAGGAAAAGCTCATTTCATTTGTAAATGGGTTAGGATTTCATATTTTAGATTGGATTGTTCTACTTGAAACAGAATTCGGTATAGATAGTGCAGTATTTTCATCGGATGCAGTAAAAATGTTAGAAAAACGTTTTAGACAGTTTCCGTATATAGAAGATAAGACAATTTTTGATATGACAATTGGAGAAGCGATGAATGTATTAGAGTCTGTTACAGGGTTACAATTGAAAGAGAAGATGAGTATATAATAGTGAAAATGAAAAAGAACGTGATAATCTCACGTTCTTTTTTTACATAATAATAATTTTGTCAGTTAATTTTTTTTGTCCTGTAAGAAGTGCATTTAAATACTCGACTTTTCGTATACAAGATTGAATGTGTTTTTCAACTTCTTGTAACTCTGCTTGATGATGGGTTTCAATCGGATGAATTTGCACGTTAAACTTTTCAAATTGGCTGCTGTATGTTATTTCTGCATAGCCACTCATAATATCGGTTTGGTTATGAAATAAGAATTGTTTTGTTTCTTCACAGTATGTTACATCTTGAAATCCATATGATTTTAATGCTTCGATTACTTTTGTAATAATTGTTATATCCATTTTTCTCCCTCTTTACGAAGTTCTGCTTTTCCATTATAACATGAAATAAACTTAAGAAAGCGTTTCCAAGTGCGGTTTTCCCTAATTTTCACGTATAATTTATAAAAATGACACAAAGAAAAAATAATTGTAATAAAGGAAGGACTCTTTTGCTGTTTCATCATATATATACAGAAATAGTGTGATGAAAGGAAACTTTCCGAGGAGAGGGTAGTATGCCAAAGTTGAGCGCAGTAAAAGAGGTGAGAATTTTGAATTTTGATATTACAGGACAAAAAGCGTATGTAAAAGATGGACCGTATCGGAATTGCATTGGAATTGTAAAGCAAAAAGAAAAGCAGGAAGGATCAAGTTTTTTCCTTGTTATTGACGATCAAGTCGTTGATGTGGAACTAAAAGATATCGTTTTAGTAGGGGTAGATGTGCGGCAGTTTCATGAATGGTGCGAACACAATGGCTATTTGTAAAAGGGACGGGCTGTGAAGAGGAACTTTTATTTTTATTATGTGCTTGAAAAGGTTATATCAATAGATAATGATGATGGGGATATTATGCTCAATATAGGAGCATATATCCTTTTTCTGTTTATACACTTGGTAACGAAGAAAGTTTTTATCTGTAATATTCAGAAATAAAAGAAAGTTATTCGATATAGTAATAAATTCCCATTAAGCTATAAATAGAAACAGTGTAATAACGCTGTAATAAAATGTTCAAATGGATAATCAAACGTGGGGGAAATCAAATGAACTTAATGCAAAAAGCAATAGACATGGCAAAAATATATAAACAAAACCAAAAAGTAGAAGCGATTCTTTTAGCAGGATCCGTATCAAGAAACTGGCAAGATGAAAATTCAGATATAGAGTTACACATTTTATGGTCAGCACCGCCAGAAGATGAAGATCGTGAAGGGCCTATTAAACGTATTGATGGGACAGTTTTATCGTATCATCCGTATGAAGAGGAAGAGTGGTCTGAATCTTATGTAACGAAAGATGGGATTAAATTAGAAATAAGTAACTTTTTATCCGTAACGGTTGAACGTTTTATTTCTGATGTGGTGGAAAAGTATGAAACTGATTATGAGAAACAATGTATTGTAGCCTCAATTCATGATGGTGTGAGCTTGCATGGAGAAGAAACAATTAGAAAGCTAAAAGATAGAATTGCAGAATATCCTTTAGAACTTTCCAAACAGATGATTGAAGAGAATCTTTTGCTAAGTAATCGCTGGCATAACCGTGAAGCACTTTTAAAACGAAAAGATTGGCTTATGCTATACGATGTAATTTGTGATGTACAGAAGAATGTATTTGGTGTTTTGTTCGGCCTTAATAAAATGTATGTGCATCACCCTGCATTTAAATGGATGCCTTTTAATATCAAACGAATGACAATAAAACCGGAAAACCTTTATGAGCGAATGACGAATATCTTGATTGGAAATCCGGAAAACAGTGTGAAGGATTTGGAATTATTAATCGAAGAAGTATTGATTTCGGCGGAGAAACAAATTCCAGAATTGGATCTTTGGGAGCAAAAGAAACAGCTTTGTTATGTGAAGTAATGATGATAGAGTGGTGGTGTTATGGAATATATCATGGATAGAGCATATGCACGTGAGTTACTTGAACGTGCATATAAACAAAATCCTGGACCTTGGTATAAACATTCGATAAATGTTGCCCAAGCTACTGAAAACATAATCTTGGAATTTATGAAACAAGGATATGATGTGAATGATAATTTGGCTTACAATGCAGGGCTTCTTCATGACATTGGTAGATATAAAGGAGTTACTAAGTCTGTTATACATTCTTATGATGGATATATGTACTTAGATCAATTAGGGTTTAGAGGGAATGCGATTAAATGTGTAACACATTCATTTCCTTGTAGGAATAAAGACATAGAAATCGCGGCTGATTGGAGTCTTGTTCCTCCAGATATGAAAATGAAGCTTGTAGTGATATTAAATGAAAACAGTAACTATGATTTATACGATAAAGTTATTACTCTTTGTGATGCCCTAGCTGATGAAAAGGGATTTACTACCCTTGAAAAAAGATTGATTTTAGTTGGATTGAGACACGGTACCAATGCTCACACTTCTGTTCATTGGAAAGGTTTTTATGAAATAAAAAAAGAAATAGAATCTTTGATTGGAATGAGTGTATACAGACTTCTTCCGGGAGTTGAGGAATCGATTTATACTGATATTCAGTATTAAAAATTGTATTGTATGAAGGGGTGAGTGAAATGAGAAAAAATATGTGCTTGTTTATGATAATTCTAGTGTTTTTGAGTTTAATTGGATGTTCCAATATTACAAGTTCTTCAAAAACTTCTTCATCAACTGAACAAAAAGAGGAAAAAGAAACATCAATAGTATTTGAGAAAAAACAAATAAAAGAAATGAATTTAGTGAGGATAGATCAAGATAATATTTCTAAAGCAGGAACGGATAATGAAGATCTAGTAAATCAAATTGTTACAGCAATCAAAGCTGGTACATCTAAAAAAATATCTTTAGATAAAAAAGCAAGGGATGCTGTACATGCTAATATGGAAGTTATTTTTAAGGATGATTCTAAGGAAAGTTTGTTAGTCTGGGTAGATGATAAAAATAACATTATAATCGCAAAAGATGTAGATAAAGGTTCTGTTCAAGGAATTCAAATAAATGGGGATGTTCCTAAAATAGTATTAAATTTTTTAAAACAGGTATAAGGAATAAAAAAAAGGAATGCTATATCAATTAGCATTCCTTTTTATGAAAGTTTCTCTTTCTTATGAAGCAACTTCTTCGCTTTTCACATCATCTTGATTATACGTATCGTGATCTAATTCACCAAGCCATTTGCTAGAAATAAGACCTGCTGTCATTGATCCGCTTACGTTAAGAGCTGTACGACCCATATCGATTAATGGCTCAACAGAGATAAGAAGAGCAACAATCCCGATTGGTAAGTTCATTGTTGAAAGGACGATTAATGCTGCGAATGTTGCTCCGCCGCCTACACCAGCAACACCGAATGAGCTAATAGCGACAACTGCGATTAAAGTTAAAATAAATTGTGGTTGTAATGGATCAATTCCTACAGTTGGAGCGACCATCATCGCCAGCATAGCTGGATAAATACCTGCGCAACCATTTTGACCGATAGATACCCCGAAGGAAGCAGCAAAGTTTGCAATTCCTTCTGAAACACCAAGTTTTTCTTTTTGTGCTTCAATATTTAGTGGCATTGTACCTGCACTAGAACGAGAAGTGAAGGCGAATGTTAATACTGGGAATACCTTTTTCAAATATTGAATTGGATTTAAACCAGAAAGAGCAATTAATAATAAGTGAATAACAAACATAACGATAAGTGCTACGTAAGATGCTAAAACAAAGTTACCGAGTTTTAAAATGGCACTTACATCACTACCAGCGACTGTTTTTGTCATAAGAGCTAATACGCCATATGGAGTAAGGCGTAAAATTAATGTTACCATACGCATTACAATTGCATAGACAGCATCAAGCATTTTCTTAAATAACTCTGCTTGTTCTGGATATTTTCTTTTCACACCGATAAAGGCGATTCCAATGAACGCTGCAAAGATTACAACAGAAATTGTCGAAGTTGGACGTGCACCAGTTAAATCAAGAAATGGATTTGTAGGTAATAACTCCAATAATTTTTGTGGAATTGGTGTTTGTTCAATTGAACTGAATTTTTCTTCCACTAATTTTAAGCGAGCCGTTTCTGCATCACCTTGTTGTAAGCCAGTTGCTTGAACGTCAAACCCTGCGCTTGCTGCGATACCAACAGCTGCAGCGATTCCAGTTGTAAGAATTAAAATTCCAATAATAAGTCCGCTAATTTTACCAAGGTTACTTGTTAATTTTAATTTTGTAAATGCCGAGATAATAGAAACTAGAATAAGTGGCATAACGATCATTTGTAGTAATTTCACATACCCACTACCAATTAAGCTAAACCAGTTATTCGAATCCACGATAATTTTAGAAGTAGGTTCATAGATAAATTGTAAGATAAGGCCAAATACAATTCCGACCCCTAAAGCAGTAAATACGCGTTTATTAAATGATACATGCTTGCGCTGCATATAATACAATATGCCAACTAATACGAGCATGACCGCTATGTTAATACCGACTAGCAGTGTATTCATGATAATTCCCCCTAATTCCAATCTGTTATATAGAATATATTTCAATAAAACCTATAAGTCAACTAGGTAATTAGAGAAAATAAAAAAAGATGGCAATTTGCCATCTTTTTAATGCCCAGCGCCAGGGACAAGTAGAAATGTTGTATAGTATGTAAACCCAATGAAGAAAACAGTTAAATATGCCCCGAATACGTATATATACATACGCTCTGTTAATTTTAAATAGCTTAAAAGTACGAAGAATCCTGTTTGTCCTAAAAATAATAGTGCAGTTGCGTGCATATCCCCTAAGTAAAACATAACCGAGAAAATTCCAGTCCAAAAGCCGAGAACGCGAAACATGCGCTCCATGCAATCTCCCTCCTTTTCTAAAAAAGTAAACCTCTCTTCATTATAGTTTATTTTTCTTACTATTGTAAATGTTTGTGAAAAAAGAAAAGAAGCCAAATCAAATTGACTTCTTTTTGACACAATTTCATATAAAAACAAGTTATAGCTGAACTTTGTAGTTACAAGATTTACATCCGTCTAATAAATTATCATGTCGTGTTAATTCCATGCCCGGAAATAGGATTTCAAAAATTCCCTTCATCATATCGCTATGCATATGGCAAACTTCTTCAGGATGATGGACAGCAACTTCTTTGAATGGGCAATTGTACACGTCATAGAAAATTTGTGTACCATCTGTGCTTAATTCAAATGAAGGGGATAGGCCAGCAGTTGATAATGCTTCTTTTGCAATTTGAACTTTGTGTTCTAATGTTAATGAATCTTCATTAATGTTTAAATGCTGCATATGTTGTTCCATTAATTCTTTACCAAATTGTTTGCCTGTTTCATATAGTGCTTTTTCACCGGCTGCACCGAGGCTAAGCAATGAATTAAAAGCGATTTTTGCTAATAATTGATAATCGCGAAATGGGAATTGTAGCTGAATTAAGTCTTCAGACAATACATATAATCTGCTTGGTCTGCCGCCTTTTCCCGTTTTCTTTGTTTCAGATCGCAACATATTGACATCTTCTAATTTTGATAAATGTAGACGTGCTACGTTTGGATGGATATTAAATTCATCTGCGATTTCTTGTACAGTTACGTAACTATGTTTTTGAGAAATATATTTATAAATATAATAACGAGTTGGATCAGATAGTACACCTGTAATTTTTAAAGCTTGTTCCATGAGGATCTCCACCTTTATCACTTTATCCAAGATAATAACATTATAATACAGATAAAGTTGCTTATAGGTAATTTTAGTCAATAATTCAGAAATTGTTCATAATTTCACAAACATATTTTCCCTCTTTTCTCTGTTGAAAATACGAAAGTCGCTATTTTTCTTTTATATTTCCGCATGATATATACATAGTGAGGAGGAGATCATTATGAATGGTGTTGAACATTTTGCCAATACAATTATGAAGGAAGCATGTGCATTACAGGCATCCGATTTACATATCGTGCCGCGACAAGCAGATGCAGTCATACAATTGCGCATTGGAAAAGATTTAGTAACGAAGCATTGTATTGGAAAGGAATTTGGAGAAAGACTTGTTTCGCATTTTAAATTTTTAGCATCTATGGATATAGGGGAGAGACGTAAGCCACAAAATGGATCATTGTATTTACAAATTGAGGGGCAAGAAGTGCACTTGCGTCTTTCTACACTACCAACTGTGTATTTAGAAAGCCTCGTCATTCGTTTACACTTGCAAGCGTCGGTTCAACCACTTTCCCATCTTTCTTTATTTCCAAGCTCGGCAAAAACACTTCTCTCTTTTGTACATCATTCTCATGGATTACTCGTGTTTACTGGGCCGACAGGATCTGGGAAAACAACGACAATGTATGCTTTGTTAGAGGTAGCCAAAAAGGGACAAACACGTCGTATTGTTACACTGGAGGATCCGATCGAAAAGAGAAAGGATGGCTTGTTACAAATTCAGATTAATGAAAAAGCAGGTATCACGTACACAACTGGTTTAAAAGCGATTTTGCGCCATGATCCTGATATTATTTTAGTTGGTGAAATTCGTGATGAAGAAACAGCAAAAGGAGCTGTGCGTGCGAGTTTAACAGGCCATTTAGTAATGACAACACTGCATACAAACGATGCAAAAGGAGCTGTGTTACGTTTGATGGACTATGGGATTACGCGGCAAGAAATTGAGCAATCATTGCTTGCTGTGGCAGCACAGCGTCTTGTTGAATTGAAGTGTCCATTTTGCAAAGGGAAATGTTCGCCGTTATGTAAAGCAATGAGGCAAGTGCGGCAAGCAAGCGTTTATGAGTTGTTATATGGCCATGAATTGAAAAAAGCTATTCGTGAAGCGAATGGAGAGCGTGTAACCTATCATTATGAAACGTTGCAATCATGTATAAGAAAAGGATATGCCTTAGGCTTTTTAGAAGAGGATGTTTATGTTTGAACGAAAAGGGTGGCGATTACATGAGCAAGTCTTGTTATTAAGAAGACTTGGGGAATTGTTAGAAAAGGGCTATTCACTTTTGCAAGCATTAGAGTTTCTGCAGTTTCAGTTATCTTCTCAAAAACAAATTCAATTGCAACATATTGCAGAAGAATTAAAAAATGGTCGAAGCATTCATGATGCTTTTCACCAACTTATGTTTCATCCAGACATATTAAGTTATTTATTCTATGCACAGCGGCATGGGGATATTTCTTTTGCGTTGCAACAAGGAAGTGTACTGCTGCATAGAAAAGATAAACATCAAAAAGATATGATGAAAGTGCTTCGTTACCCGATATTTTTATCTTTTTTTCTATTAGGGATACTTGCTGTATTCAATTTCGTTTTGCTTCCACAATTTGAAACATTATATAGTTCCTTGCGAGCTTCTTCTGTTTCATTTACCGATCATATTATGCTCCTTATTCGAATGCTTCCGTACATGATTGGAGGATTTTTTCTCTGCCTCGTTTTAGGAACATGTATATATGTATTTTATATACAAAAACTTCCCCCAGTTCAAAGAATGAATATTATGATTCGTATTCCTCTTATAAAAACATTTCTTATTTTAACAAATTCTCATTATTTCTCTGTTCAATTAAGCGGCTTATTACAAGGAGGACTATCGGTACTAGAGGCCTTAACGTTAATGGTTGAACAAAAACATCACCCGTTTTTTCAATGTGAAGCCACTCGAATTGAAGAATTATTAATCGCAGGAGAACAGTTGGATTCTATTATTATGAAGAGCGGTTATTACGAGAGGGAACTGTCTTACGTGATTGCGCATGGACAAGCAAACGGAAACTTAGCGACAGAATTAGGAGACTATAGCGAATTAACGATTGAAAAAATGGAAGGAAAGATTCAACGTATTTTAGTCATTATTCAACCACTTTTGTTTACATGTATTGGCATAATTGTTGTTCTTATGTATTTAGCGATGATTATGCCGATGTTTCAAATGATGAATTCTATTTAGGAGGTAGTTTAAATGAAAAATGAAAAAGGATTTACTCTTTTAGAAATGTTATTAGTGATGGTCGTTATTTCAGTATTACTTTTATTAATTATTCCAAATGTAATTAAACAGCGCTCTTCCGTACAAGGAAAAGGTTGCGATGCATACGTGAAGTCTGTCGAAGCGCAAGTGCAAGCTTATCAATTAGAAAAGAATAAGATACCAACAGTAGATGAATTAGTGAAAGAAAAGTATATTACTTCTACAACGTGTCCAAAAGGGGAACCGATTAGTATTTCAAGTGAGGACGGCACAGTATCTGTTGGTAAATCGTGAAACAAAAAGGATTTACATTTTTAGAGATGCTTCTTGTCTTATTCATCATTTCTATATTAAGCGTCGTCACTTACTTTAATGTTGCTCCGTTATATGAAAAGCAAAAGGTAGAGCAGTTTTTGAAGCAATTTTCACAAGATATTTTGTATATGCAGCAGTTAGCTATAAACCGCCGGAATCTTCATATGCTGCGATGGAGTCCTGAGAAACATATGTACAGTATTTGGGAATCTGGGGATGAGCGTTCCCTTTTTATCCGGGAATATGAACGAGATATAAAAATTGATTTGAATACTTTTCCAAATCCAATGACCTATAATGCAAATGGAAATATAAACAAAGCTGGTACAATTCTACTTTCTTATCGCTCACGCACCTATGAAATTGTATTTCAACTTGGGAGAGGAAGATTTACGTATCGTGAAGTGTCAAAAAGGGTCGGTTATGCTGGAAATGCTTGTATCGTTAAGTTTATTAATGATGGCTGTGTCGCTATTACTTCCGCAAACACTCCTCATCATGCAAGAAAGAAAAAATATTCAATTTCGGTATAAAGCACATTCATTGTTGAAGAGGGAAGCAGCACTATATATGTATCAAAATCAGCTAAAGCAGCAAAAAGAGGAGGCGATAGATGGCGTTGTGTACTGGATACATTGGCGGGAAGAAGAAGTTTGTACAATTTGGAAAGATACCAAACAAAGAAGGATGGAACAATGTCGTCATGTCAAAAAGTAAAGAGGTAGAAGCAGGATTTACGTTATTAGAAATGATGTTATGTTTATTGTTTTTATCTATTTTCTTTCTTCTTGTGCCGCGCCTCCATAGTTTATTTATCGAGAAACCATATTCAAAGCAAATAAACAGTTGGGAATGGAATGTGTTCCTGGAACAAGTACAATTAGAGTTTCGAGAGAGTAAAACCGGGAAAGGTGTCGAGTTAGAGAATAAAGAAGCTCTAATACTTTTTCAAATGAGTAACGGTGCGAATGTAACATATGAAATGTTAGGAAATAATATCGTGAGAAAAGTAAATACGTTAGGAATGGAAATTCTATTACAAAAGGTAAATGCGGTTTCTTATGACTTAACACCTTATATGTTAATTATACATGTGCAAGATATAAGCGGTAAAATGTATCACGGTGTAGCAACGCGCTACACACCCATTGAGTTGAAGACATGAGAAAACAAGATGGTTTTGCGATGCCGGGAACGTTAATTCTTCTCTTCTTACTATTTTCATTCTTTATATATGAAATAAATATGTTGAAATCTGATCAAAGATTTTATAAGGAGGCGCAGCAAAAATTTTTGTTAGAAGAGATTGCTGATCAAGCAGTCTCCTCTATAAAGGATGATTTGCAGGAAAAAGAACAAAATGCTGTATTTTCGTTTCGATACGAAAATGGTGAAGCGAGCGGGAATTATGTATTTGAAAATGAAATTATATTTGTCGCATTGCAGTGTATGACGAAACAAAATCGCTCTTATAAAGTGAACTTTCAGTACGATAAAATAAATAAAAGAGTTATGAATTGGGTGGAAGAGAGATGAGGAAGAAGTTACATGACCATTACGTTTTGTTCTTGATAACAAATTAAGGACAAAACATTTTTTATTAATTTGTGCAAGTAGTATATAAAATAAACCACGTTAGCTTATCTTTCGTTATAATACAAATAATTAAACAGACAGAAAAGAGGTAACAAAATGAAATCCATTTACATAACAGGCTTTATGGGAGCCGGAAAAACAACAATTGGGAGGATGCTAAGTGAGCAACTCCATATTCCAGTTGTAGATACAGATCAAAAAATTGAAGAGAAGCAAAGGAAGGAAATTCGTGATATTTTTGCAGAAGAAGGGGAAAATGCATTTCGTCAATATGAAAGTGAAATGCTGCGTTCGTTATTAACGAGTAATGTAATTATTACAACGGGTGGTGGCATCGTGGAACGCGCAGAGAATCGTCAGTGGATGAAAGAGAATGGAACCGTCGTGTATTTATATTGTGATCCATATGTTATTGCAGAGCGCCTTCGTGAAGATACGACACGTCCATTATTTCAAAAAGAAAATATTGAGGCGTTTGTGGAGAAATTTGAGAACCGCCGGGCATATTATGAAGAAGCGGATATATATATTGATACGACAAATAAAAGTGTGGAAGAGATTATGGGGGAGCTACTGCGTAAGATTAATGCGTAAAAAAGTGGACATACTAATCAAGTAGAGGTGATGATATGTCTACTAATGATTATGTGCGTTTTATGACGCAACAATTTGTATCGTATATGGATGCTCCAAAAGAGGATCGAAAGCAAAAGAAAGAGCAGCGCCGTGCTGAAAAAGCGCCGTTTTTAAATAGATGGTTCGGTATGATGCCGCTTAGCGCTGCTTTGTTTTATCAAAACGTTAAGAAGAAACGAAAAAAATCAAGTTAATAAAAATTGGAATGATTTACCGCTAGTAATGATGCTGGGCGGTATAGTACAATTTTTGCGATGAGTGTATACTTGTCATCGATTCGACAGATAAACCTATAAAAATCCCCCTGTACATATATTGTACAGGGGGATTTTTATTATTTCTTATGATAGTTTTTAACTTATTGTGTAGATTCTTTCTGTTCAGTTACTGAGTGTATTTTATTATTAACCCATACAAATCCTATCCCAATACATATGGAAATTCCCCAGCCAACAGCGGTCATGATTGCTCTCATTTCACCATATCCTTCTACACCAAAAACAGAAATGAAATAGATTTTTAAAAAGCTTTTTAAAATGAATTGGAGACCAAAAAATAGTGTTAAATATTGCAAGGCTGGATATATGCGTTTGTCACGGTAAAGAGTGCGGCTCTTATCTCGGTCATGTCCTTGCAAGGCTGCGATATCAGCTGCGAAATATAACATGAGTGGTTTTTTAATAAAGATTGTACAGATGACAATGCATCCGAGTACGATATGATAATATGCGTCATTCCATAGCATTCTCTCAGCAGAACCAGATAGTAAGTCTACTGTCGTGTTAGCAATAAGGGTAATAAGAATAAAGAACCCTGTAACGTTGAACTGCTTTTCTTTCTTAAAGCAGTACAGTGTATAAAGAATTCCCGGTACTGAGGAAATAAGCATTGCATAATAAGGATCAATATGCGTTTTTGCAAATTTCCAAATGAGAAAAGGGAAGACGAGATAAAATACAATATCGAATATAGCTTTCTTATTTTGATTCATTTTGTGCCTCCTTAGTTATAGATATATTTTACAATACAATTTCTGAATATTGCACAAGATTAATTGATAATTGTAATCAAATTAAAATTATTTTAATTTAGTGTTGACTTTAATTTGATAACTTGTATATAATACAAATTGTAATCATTACAAATTAGAAATTAATCTCAATTAGCTTCAGGAGGATGAATATAGATATGACAAAACGTTTAGTAGGGAAACAAGCACCACGTTTCGAAATGAGTGCAGTAATGCCAAATAAAGAATTTAAAAATGTTAGTTTAGAAGAAAACATGAAAAATGATAAATGGACAGTATTATATTTCTATCCAATGGACTTCACCTTCGTTTGTCCAACAGAAATCATTGCACTATCTGATCGCTACGATGAGTTCGAAGATTTAGATGCGGAAGTAATCGGTGTTTCTACAGATACAGTACACACACATTTAGCATGGATTAACACAGATCGTACAAAGAATGGTTTAGGCGACTTACGTTACCCATTAGCAGCTGATACAAACCATGTTGTATCAAGCGAATACGGCGTGTTATTAGAAGATGAAGGAATCGCACTACGTGGATTATTCATCATTAGTCCAGAAGGCGAATTAATGTACCAAGTTGTACACCATAACAATATTGGACGTGAAGTAGACGAAGTATTACGTGTATTACAAGCATTGCAAACAGGCGGCCTTTGCCCAGCAAATTGGAAACCAGGACAAGAAACTCTATAATTTATAAGTCGTAGGAGGAATAGATAGAATGAAATTACGTGAACAAATGCCATCATTAGAAGGTGCAACAGAAATTTTAAACGACGCAGTAACGCGTGAAGATTTAATTGGAGATAAGCCAACATTAATTCACTTTTGGTCTGTAAGCTGTTACTTATGTAAAGAAGCAATGCCAGAAGTAAATGAATTACGTGATGAGTATGATGATCGCTTAAACGTTGTAGCAGTTCATATGCCTCGCTCAGAAGAAGATTTAGACTTAGCAGTAATTGAAAAAATGGCAGAAAGCCACGATATCATTCAACCAATTTTAGTTGATAGTAAACATGCGATCACAGATGCATTTGAAAATAAATATGTTCCTGCTTACTACGTATTTGATAAAGAAGGAAAACTTCGTCATTTCCAAGCAGGCGGCAGCGGTATGCCAATGCTTCGCAAACGTCTTGAGCGTGTACTAAACGAAGCGTAAGTTATAGTTTAGTAGAAATAAAAAAGATTGCCTCTAGCGTGGTAATCTTTTTTATTATATAATAATTAAAACGCTTTCATTTTTTAAAAATTTGTTCACAAAATTGACGAAAAAATACATTATTCCTATCGTCATGTTGTTTTATAATGAAACTAATCATCTATACATGCATACAATATTGTGAAATAAATAACATAAATAATCTATATAAATGTAAACGTTATCAAAAAAGAGAGGTGGAGACAATGAGTAAATTTTTCTTCAATCATAATCCAGCAACATTAGAGGACGGAAGGCTTGTAGAATATGCTGAAATTATTTATGGAGCAGGTGGCCGTTCTGTATTAGAAAATTTAATGGTGAAAGCATCTATCAGGTTGCGTGATCGTTATCCACATAAATCTGACGAACAGATCTCTCATCTCGTAAATCAAGGCTTACACGATATGTTTCAGAAATATGTGAAGGAATAAGAGGAGCGAAAAGCTTCTCTTATTTTAATGAATAAGGAATGCTTCTATAGCTGAAAATAAGGAGGAATTTAAAAGAGCAAGGAGTGAAAAAGATGAGTAATGGTGTAGGGCGTTCGAAGAAAAATCTTCCAACAGATGCAAACCATGTGAGTGCAAAAGATAGAGAATATCAAAAGCGAATGACAGAAAAGAAACAACAAGAACATAACGATGGTCGAAAGTATAATGGGAAAATATAAGAAAAGCTCCTTCTCATATGAAGGGGCTTTTCTTATGAAAAAAAATGGTTAGCGGTTACATAAAAGAGCCCACCATTTATAATTTGCATTGTAATACGCGGTTCATATTGCTCTTGTAATGCTTGTTTTTCTATGTCGTAGCTTTCGGGAAGTTCCTCGCTTTCTTCGTAAAATCGATTTAGAAGCGCTAAATCATGATTCCAGCGTACACGTGCTTCTTCAGCCCATGTATGATCATCTGCTGCAATGAGATTTTTTAATGCATCTTCTATCCGCTGTAATCCACTTTGCGGCTTAATAATGGGAGTAAGTGTAAAACTGAAATCTGGTATTTTTGGCGTGAGCCGAATTTTCGCTAGTGTTTCATGAAAATTTGTAATCATTGTTCCAGAAATAAGATGAATCCCGATGGAATGAAGCATATCTTTCTTTCGATCACATTGATAACATACTTTTACATTGACGCCAAGCCATGGATGAAGTGGTATATGAGTTGTACCACTTGAATTTACTTCTTCGAATAAACGTATGTAGGATCCCAGTTCTTTTGTTGTTTGGAAGATTTGATGCAGACGAGGAGAGCCATAGTGAATAAGCTCACCTTCTTCTTCATCATTCTCTGGATCCGTAATGAGAGTAAGTTGCATCGGATTTGGGATGCCACCCGTTTTCTCAAGGTAGTGCCAATAAAAAGGGCGATTCATCAATAGTTTATCCATTTCAATTGTTAATTGTACATCTAGTAGATGCGGGGAACGCCCCAAAATTTCACAGTCATTTGCTTGGAAAAAATTCCATAAGTAATTATGAATTTCATGTTGCTGCATAGCCTTGCACCTCAGCTTCGTTTCTCTTCGCAAAGTCGATGATAGATGTTAAATTTTCCATCTTAATTCGAATCTCTCCTTCGCTCTTTGATCCTGCGAAAATCTCTTGAATATGTGCATCGATATTTTTCATATTAATTCTTGTTAAAATCTCATCAAGTTCACCGATGACTCGCTCAAATAAATTGATTTTTTCATATAGAAGTTTCAAAATATGTTCTTCAACTGTATGTTTCGTTGCTAAGTTATAAATATGAACATCATTTTTTTGGCCAAGCCTATGGATACGTCCAATTCGCTGTTCAAGCCGCATTGGATTCCATGGTAAATCATAGTTAATCATATGGCTACAAAATTGTAAGTTAATCCCTTCACCGCCAGCTTCGGTTGCAATTAACACTTGCGCATGATTTTGGAAGAGCTCTTTCATCCAATCTTTTTTCCCCCGTTTAAACCCACCACGAAAAGGGACTGATGAAATACCGTGCTGTTTTAAAAACCATTGTAAATACATTTGCGTGGCTCTATATTCTGTAAAAATGACGACTTTATCATCAATTTCTTTTATAAGCTCCAGTGCTTGGTTTGCTTTTGTATTAAAAGGAATATGATTGATTTTATCCATTAAAACATCGATATATGGGTCTGGTATATAATTCTCATTTTCTTTTTGTCTTTTTTCTACATGCTTTTTGAGTGAATAATAAACTGCTTCACGGCTGCTACATACTTCTCGTTTCAAAGTTAATGATGAAAAGGCAGAGGTAAAAGCGTCTTGTCCTTTCCAATTTTCAATCGCATTGTATAGAGCCTGCTCTTCCTCATTAAAATCAACAAATATTGTCCGAACGTGCCTTTTCGGCCATTCGATACCTGTACCATTTCGCCGATTTCTTACCATCACTTTATTAATGAGTGCTTTTAAATCTTCATCTGACTCTGCTGAGCGATTTTTCGATGCATAATATTCTTCGAAGTTAGACTGATTGCCTAAATGTCCTGGTTTTAATAAGGAAACGAGATTAAAGATTTCATCAATTTTGTTTTGGACAGGTGTTGCAGTTAGTAATAAACAAAACTTCTTTTTAAGACGTTGTGCAAATTCATAGTTTTTTGTTTTATTATTTTTAAGTTTGTGTGCCTCATCAATAATGATGAGATCGTATTCCAAGTTTAAAACGATGTCACGATGCGGTGAACGCTTTGCTGTATCAATGGATGAAACGATAACGTCAGCTTGTTCCCACGAATAGCTTTTTCTCTGGGCAACAGCAGGAATAAAAAACTTTGTGTTCAGTTCATATGCCCACTGTGAAACGAGGGAGGCTGGAACGAGTATAAGTACTTTTTTTACAAGACCGCGCACCATGTACTCTTTTAAAATAAGACCTGCTTCAATGGTTTTTCCAAGTCCAACTTCATCTGCCAGTATCGCTTTTCCATTCATTTGTTCAATAACAGTTTGTGCTACTTCTAATTGATGAGGAAGCGGTGTGAAATGGGATAAATGTTTAGGGGCTTGCAAACCATCAAATGTAGGGACAAGCAATGATTCTTCTGTTTTATAGGCTAAATCATATAGTTCCCAATTTGTCCAAGGGCCATCTTCATCAATTCGTTTTAAGAAATTATTTTGCCATGTCCGATCTACGGAAATATCGACATTCATTGAAACTCTCCCACCTTCTGTAAACTAAAACGCTTATTGTTACATCCCTCACCAAAAATCCTAAATTCTAACATTTTAAGGTGAAGTTGTTTTTGTAAGTATAAGAATAAAAAATTCTAAATTATTTTTTATGCTAGAATATTGATGAAATAGATCGAAAAATGTTAGGATAATGGTGTGAAATGTGTGGAATCTTTCGTATTTTATCCAAGAAAGTACTTTTTTATTTACGCTTTCATAAAAAAATACATTGAGATTCCGTATATCCCATCTTTTCTGAGTGAAAAATGTTTAGATACGGGAAGCCAACTTTTATTGATTTGTCATAGACAGCATAAGGGGGAAAGAACATGATTACATTACAACGTACACCGCTATTTGATGTATACGCGAAGTATGGTGGAAAAACAATCGACTTTGGTGGTTGGGAATTACCAGTTCAATTTTCAAGCATTAAAGAAGAACATGAAGCTGTTCGTACAGCTGCAGGCCTGTTTGATGTGTCTCACATGGGGGAAGTAGAAGTAACAGGTACAGATAGTTTGGCATTTTTACAACGTGTTGTTACAAATGACGTTTCTACCTTAAAGGTAGGAGGCGCACAATATACAGCAATGTGTTACGAAAATGGTGGTACAGTAGATGATTTATTAATCTACAAACGTGGTGAAGAAGACTACTTATTAGTAATCAACGCATCGAATATCGAAAAAGATTACGAGTGGTTAGCAAGTCATGTCATTGGCAATACGAAAGTAGTCAATGTTTCTAGTGAAATTGCACAACTTGCAATTCAAGGTCCAAAAGCAGAAGGCATTTTACAAAAAGTTGTGTCAGAAGATTTAAAAGAAATTAAGTTCTTTAAATTTAAAAATGATGTTCTTGTAGATGGAACTCCTGCACTTGTATCTCGTACAGGTTACACAGGTGAAGACGGATTTGAAATTTACTGCAAGAGTGAAGATGCTCCAAAACTTTGGGAGAAACTTCTTGAAGCTGGAGCAGAAGACGGCTTAAAACCATGTGGTTTGGGAGCACGTGACACACTTCGTTTTGAAGCGACACTTCCACTTTATGGTCAAGAACTATCAAAAGATATTACACCAATTGAAGCTGGAATTGGTTTTGCAGTAAAAACAAATAAAGAGGCAGATTTCTTTGGAAAAGAAACATTAAAAGAATACAAAGAAAACGGTGCACCTCGTAAATTAGTCGGCATCGAAGTAATTGAACGCGGTATTCCTCGTACGCATTATCCTGTATATGTAGGCGAAGAAAAAATCGGGGAAGTTACAAGTGGTACACAATCTCCAACGTTAAAGAAAAGCATTGGTTTAGCATTAGTTGATGTAAAATACGCAGCAGTTGATACAGAAGTAGAAATTGAGATTCGTAATAAACGCGTTAAAGCAGTAGTCGTTCCAACACCATTTTACAAACGTTCAAAGTAACGGGGAGAGGGGTAGATTTCATGTTGCATCGTTATCTTCCAATGACAGAAGAAGACAAAAAAGAAATGTTACAAACGATCGGCGTTCCAACGATCGATGAATTATTTTCTGATATTCCAGAAAGTGTTCGTTTCAAAGGGGATTTAAAGATTAAACAAGCAAAGTCAGAACCAGAGCTTTTAAAAGAACTGTCTGATATGGCTCGTAAAAATGCTAACTTAAAAGAATACGCTTCTTTCTTAGGAGCAGGTGTATACGATCACCACGCTCCAGTAATTGTTGATCATGTTATTTCTCGTTCAGAATTTTATACAGCTTATACGCCATACCAACCAGAAATTTCACAAGGGGAATTACAAGCGATTTTTGAATTCCAAACAATGATTTGTGAATTAACTGGAATGGATGTAGCAAACTCCTCTATGTATGACGGAGGTACAGCGTTAGCAGAAGCGGCAATGTTAGCAGCTGGTCATACGCGCAAAAAGAAAATTCTTGTTTCTAAAGCAGTTCATCCAGAATCAAGAGCAGTACTTGAAACATATGCAAAAGGTCAACATCTTGAAGTTGTTGAAATTGATCATAAAGATGGTGTAACAGATTTAGATGTATTACAAAGTGAAGTAGATGATACAGTCGCTTGCGTAATCGTTCAATATCCAAACTTCTTTGGACAGGTGGAAAGATTAGCTGATATTGAGAAAATTGTTCATCAGCAAAAGTCATTATTTATCGTTTCTTCAAACCCATTATCATTAGGCGCTTTAACACCACCAGGTAAATTTGGTGCTGATATTGTAATTGGTGATGCACAACCATTTGGTATCCCAACACAGTTTGGTGGACCACACTGCGGTTATTTTGCAACAACGAAAGCATTTATGCGTAAAATCCCAGGACGTCTTGTCGGACAAACTGTGGATTCAGACGGCAAACGTGGCTTCGTATTAACATTGCAAGCTCGTGAACAACATATTCGTCGTGACAAAGCGACATCTAACATTTGTTCAAACCAAGCGTTAAATGCATTAGCAGCGTCTGTTGCAATGACAGCACTTGGAAGACAAGGTGTGAAAGAAATGGCACGTCAAAACATTTCTAAAGCGCAATATGCAAAACGCCAATTTGAGGAAAAAGGATTTACAGTAACATTTGCTGGACCATTCTTCAATGAATTTGTTGTAGATTGCAAACGTCCAGTACAAGAAGTAAATGATGCATTAGTACAAAAGAATATTATCGGTGGTTACGACTTAGGCCGTGATTATAAAGAATTAACAAATCATATGCTTCTAGCGGTAACAGAACTTCGTACAAAAGAAGAAATTGACATACTTGTAAACGAAATGGGGGCTATCCAATGAAGAACCAAGATCAAGCACTTATTTTTGAAATGAGTAGAGAAGGACGCGTAGGATATAGCTTACCCCAATTAGATGTAGAAGAAGTGAAATTAGAAGATGTGTTTGAGAGCGATTATATCCGTACTGAAGATGCAGAGCTTCCAGAAGTATCTGAACTTGATATTATGCGCCATTACACAGCACTTTCAAACCGTAACCACGGCGTTGATTCTGGATTTTATCCATTAGGATCTTGTACGATGAAGTACAATCCAAAAATCAACGAAAACGTGGCTCGTTTCCCAGGCTTTGCACACATTCATCCGCTTCAAGATGAAAAAACAGTGCAAGGTGCAATGGAATTAATGTACGACTTACAAGAACATTTAATCGAAATTACAGGTATGGATACTGTAACACTTCAACCAGCAGCTGGTGCACATGGGGAATGGACAGGATTAATGTTAATCCGTGCATATCATGAAGCAAACGGTGATTATAACCGTACAAAAGTTATCGTTCCTGACTCTGCGCACGGAACAAACCCAGCATCTGCAACAGTAGCAGGTTTTGAAACAATTACAGTAAAATCAAATGAACACGGTCTTGTTGACTTAGAAGATTTAAAACGTGTTGTGAACGAAGAAACAGCAGCACTTATGTTAACAAATCCAAATACACTTGGTTTATTTGAAGAGAATATTTTAGAGATGGCAGAAATCGTTCATAATGCAGGCGGTAAATTGTATTATGATGGTGCAAACTTAAATGCGGTATTAAGTCAAGCACGTCCTGGAGATATGGGATTTGACGTTGTGCATTTAAATCTTCATAAAACATTTACAGGTCCGCATGGCGGCGGTGGCCCAGGTTCTGGTCCAGTAGGTGTAAAAGCTGATTTAATTCCATTTTTACCAAAACCAATTTTAGAGAAAACAGAAAATGGTTATCACTTTAACTACGATCGTCCACAAGCAATTGGACGCGTGAAACCATTCTATGGAAACTTTGGTATCAACGTTCGTGCTTATACGTATATTCGTTCTATGGGGCCAGATGGACTACGTGCAGTAACAGAATATGCTGTATTAAATGCAAACTATATGATGAGAAGATTAGCGCCGTTCTATGATCTTCCATTTGATAGACATTGTAAGCATGAATTTGTATTATCAGGTCGCCGTCAAAAGAAACTTGGTGTACGTACACTAGACATCGCAAAACGTCTGCTTGATTTTGGTTACCATCCACCAACAATTTACTTCCCATTAAATGTGGAAGAATGTATTATGATTGAACCAACAGAAACAGAGTCAAAAGAAACATTAGACGGTTTCATCGATAAGATGATTCAAATCGCAAAAGAAGCAGAAGAAAATCCAGAAGTTGTACAAGAAGCACCACATACGACGGTAATTAAACGTCTAGACGAAACAATGGCTGCACGTAAACCGATTTTACGTTATCAAAAGCCAGCTCCTGTACAAGTTTGAGTAAATGTAAAATGAAAAGAACTCGCTATATGAAGTGACCCTTGTCAAGTAGACTGTATTCAAAAAGCACAACTAAGTAACCTGAGTTCTATATTTATATGGACTCAGGTTATTTAATT
>NZ_JAEHBX010000119.1:0-8738 GCF_016483395.1 Bacillus cereus group sp. N21 | reverse complement strand
GGAATTGCATCATAATCTGTCATTGAATAGGCCATGTAGGTTCTATATCTCTATCAAATGGTTTTTGCACCAGAACCGTTATGAAATATATAAAGTATTTAGATAAGACAGGAAAAAGCCCTAATACTCAAAAAACATATTGTTATTCCTTAAAACATTTTTTTACTTACTTAGAAAAAACTAAAAAAGATTATAAGTATATTAGGTTAGAAGATTTAATAGAGTTTGTGGGTTGGTTAAGAAGTCTTTATGAGAGTTTAAAAGTCACTCCCCTTCAACAAGAGAAAGCAAAGCGAACGGAAAAGACAATTAACCTTACAATTACGGTTATAGCAAACTTCTATGACTACCTCTACCGAAATGAAGAAGTACAAAATGACATGATAGAAAAGTTAATGAAGCAAGTATTTACAGGAGGACACTCACGTTACAAAAGTTTTTTACATCATGTTAATAAGGACAAGCCATCAATCAGAAACATACTGAAATTAAAAGAACCACGCAAAAGAGTAGAAATACTCACAAAAGAACAAGTACAACAAGTATTACAAGCAACCACTAATATACGAGATAAGTTCTTAATTCAATTGTTATTTGAAACGGGATTGCGTATTGGAGAAGCTCTCGCTCTTTTCATGGAGGATTTTTTTTATGACCATCAAAAAGGGCATCGGATTCGTTTAGTAGAACGAGGGGAATTAGAAAACGGTGCGATGTTAAAAACAGGAGAACGAGAAATTTATGTGTCACAATCCTTAATGGATTTATATGATGACTACTTGTATGAAGTAATTGACGATTTAGACTTAGATACAAACTTTGTTTTTGTAAAACTAAGGGGAAAAGATGTAGGAAAACCAATGGAATATTGGAACGTAGAATCCCTTTTTAAGCGTTTGAAGAAGAAAACAAGGATAAACCTACACCCCCATCTATTTCGCCATACACACGCCACTATATTCTATCAGAAAACCAAAGATATTAAGCAGGTACAAGAACGATTAGGACATGCACAAATTCAAACAACAATGAACTTATACCTTCATCCTTCAGAAGAAGAAATCCGTGAGGATTGGAAAAAAGCACAGTCTGGATTTGATTTATCGAAAAAGGAATGAAAAGGAGTTACTTGATGAAAGAAACGAAAAAAATTCATGTGATAGAACAAGGATTTCACGAAGACTTAAAAAATGTATTATCCGCCTTTCCTGAAAAAGCAATACATAAAGGTGGTTCAGTTACAGTTGTACAAGTAAACAATCCTTATTTCTTAGTGAATGACAAGTGGAATATCCATTTTATCGGTGAAATCAAACAGTTTGAGGAATTAGTATCAAATTATAACTATGCCAATAAAAATATTTATTTCCGATTCACCAACCCTACAATCAACTTGGAAGTTAAATATGTTTATTATCAACAACTCTTTAACGATTTATGGACAATTAGTAGTGTTTTTAACGCTTATCAATTTCCATTAAACAAAATGGCCGAGTTTTTAAACAAAAAATATTCTGAGCTAACATCCTTGTTGGAGTTGGATATTGATAAAGTAGAACGAGAGTATTTGTTTTGGTTGAATGAGAATGGAGTCACTACTCATCAGCTTAGACAAAAGATAATTCAAAAAGATTTGGTTGAAAAAACACCAGTAGCAGGTATTTTAAGAAGAATTTATAATATGTTATTTCAATACACGGACAACCGAGAAGAGTTTGAAAAAGACAAATGGGATGTTCGTGTTTTACATGATAAGTATGGTGTGGAATACAATAAAAGTAAAAGTCAATATTACCTTGATTTTTCAAAGTTTGATAAAGATATTCGTGAGCAAATAAAAAAATATATAAAACAACGATTGCTTAGTAAAAATAAGTTTTCATGGTGTACAGCACAAAATTATCTAACTTTTCTCCCTATGTTTTTCACATTTGTATTTTCTTTAGAGCCAACATGGACGGATTTAAAGGCTTTAAATCGTACACACATTGTAAAATATATTGAATATTTACATGAGTACGCTAAAAATAATTTGAAGAAACGTAACTCTCAACCTGAACAGTATGTAAGTCTCTCACTAACAAAACTACAAAAGTACCTTGAAGATATTCAAAGGTACGAATATGAGATGGCTCCCGAAACTCCTGTACAACGATTGATTTTTCCCGATGATAAACCGAAAATCCGTAAAAAATCTATTGATCAAGTTGACTATATTCCTGACTATGTATTAGAGCAATTATTTACTCATATCAATGACTTGCATAAAGACTCTCAACCTGTTGTTTGGATAGCGTTTAAAACAGGACTTAGAATATCCGATGTACTTGGATTAACTTCTGATTGTTTAGTCAAACTCAATGGTCAGTATTATATTGAAACTGATATTGAAAAGACATACGTAAAAGGGCATCGGATTCCGATTGATGATTAGTTAGCAGATATAGTTGCCGTTCTGATTGATATATCCAAAGAATTGAGCAACCAGGACAACAACCCCGAAGGGTATATATTTGTTCGATATCGTGGCCAACGAAAAGGGAAACCATTTAGTCAAAGTTTTTTTCAAGATCAACTAAATATATTAGCAAAGCAAAAGAACATTACCGATGAAAATGGGAACTTATTTCATTTCAAAACTCACCAATTCCGACACACCTACGGTGTAAAAATGTTAAATGGTGGTGCGGATATTCTTACGGTACAAGAGTTATTGGCTCACGCATCCCCCGAAATGACATTAAGATATGCCAAACTATTAGATGATACGAAAAGAAAAGTGTTTGAATCAGTGATAAAGCAAGGAGTTTTTAGTTTTGACTTAAATGGTGAGATACAAGAAATTAAAGCAGGAGAAGATATACAAACAGACATATTAGATGCCTTATGGCAAGATCACAAGCTGAATGCGATGGACAACCCTTATGGAACGTGTCACGCTCGTTTGA
This sequence comes from Bacillus cereus group sp. N21, assembly GCF_016483395.1. Lineage (NCBI taxonomy): Bacteria > Bacillati > Bacillota > Bacilli > Caryophanales > Bacillaceae > Bacillus > Bacillus cereus group sp. N21. Next base: position 5,790 of record NZ_JAEHBX010000119.1, on the reverse strand, counting down.
ATGGAAATTGTCCTCATATGGAAGCGCCACCTTGTCTAACTTGTGGTGATAATCAAACCCCATGTAAAGACTTAGCAGTAGGTTTTTCAGAGTTAGATAAACAAAAGTATGAACTTCACATAAAAACAACTACAAAAGCAATTGAATTAGCAAAACAACGGAACCGAGAAGATATTGCGGAGAAAAACGCAAAGAATCTACAACGTTACCAGAACATTTTAAATACTCTCCAAGAAGGAAATGTTATCTTTGGTAGACAAGATCGAATGAAACGAAAGTTAGGTGTTAAAAATGGCCGAATATAACCGTTCTGCACATTTGAAAGCGATTCATGCCAACCGTAAGGCTAACACCTATCAGAAGGTAGATGAAGCCATTAAAAGGCTTATAAAGGCTAATGAAAAAATAAACTTTAACAGTATATCCAGTGAAGCTAATGTATCAAAAGCAACACTTTATAACAACAAGGACTTCCGTTTGAGAATCGAAACATTACGAGAACAGCAATCACAAGTACCTACACCCAAACAAGTAAAACGAGAAATGAACGAAAGCAATAAGGATGCCCTTATCGCCTCTCTAAAAAGGAAGAATAAAAAATTGGAGGAAGAAAACAAGCAACTTAGAGAACGGTTGAAAGTAGCTTATGCAGATGTTTACAAAAAGTTATAAAGGAGAACGTTGTTCTCCCTCCTCTTCCTCACTACCGAAGCATAGTCGAAGAGTCCTAATTGTTCAGCAAATGGGCCATTTAATGGAGCAAAGCGATGTGAATTAACCTTTCTTTGAATGATTTATACGTGCTATAGTTTAAAGGGGCGATAACTTGAATATAAGATTAAACAAGAAAACAGAAGTTAATAAATTACTAGAAATATGGTACGAAGGTTCTGTAATAGCACATGACTTTATTGATAAGGATTATTGGAAATCACAGCGAACGGAGATGAAAGAAAAGTATCTCCCAATGTCTGAAACCTATGTTATAAGCAATGAGGAAGATATTGTGGGCTTCGTATCAATGGTAGATAATTATTTGGCTGCATTATTTATTGATGTTAAGCACCAAGGTGAAGGTTACGGAAAAGAATTGTTAAATTTCATAAAAAGACAAGGGAATAATATAAAATTAAAAGTGTACAAGAAAAATAACAATGCCGTTAAATTTTATTTAGGAAATGGCTTTGTAGTAAAAGAAGAATCATTAGATGAACAGACCGACGAGGAAGAATTTTTAATGGTATGGGAAAAGGGTTCATGAAAATACAAACGTATATTCTTCCATAAAAGGGCGCGATTGTTGAACAAAAATTACAAGGGTGATACATATTAGTCATGTATAATATGTATCACCCTTTATTTTTTATGACTTTTTGCGTTTTAGGTATTGATAACTTTAAAAAGTTATACCGTTTATAAAAAAATTGCACCGTTATACCCCTTTAGATTATCTAAAGGGGTATATTTATAGTAAAAAGGAAAAGAACATCTGGAATCAAAAGATCGATTAAGGAACTGTTGAGTGAAAATAAATTGTTCCGTTAAAGGGTCATATTGCTGAAGATGAACTGGGAATAAAAATCATAATACATAGGAAGTGGATGGATGAATTTATTAACTGTTACTGAGGAATTTTTTAATTATGTAAGGGAGTTTTTACTTTTAAGATTTACACTATTTGCTTTGGTCCTCATGACTTTTTCCTTTGTCATAAACCGTATTATTGATTGGTTCTTTAGGAAGTCAAGTTTTTTTGATGAAGAAGTAGAACAGACGATTCAAAGTGTAATTCGATCAATTTTTAGGTATGGAATTTTAATCAGTCTTGTTTTTTATCTAATTAGTCAATTTGTAGATATAAAAGGTATTCTTGCAGGTGCAGGGATTGCCGGAGTTGTCGTCGGTTTTGCTGCACAACAGATGCTAAAAGATGTTATATTAGGTTTCGCAAGATTAACGGACAAAGAGTTTCGTGTCGGTGATTTTGTTACTTTTAACGGAACAAGTTCAGGGACCATTGAGGAAATCAGTATTCGCTTTATGCAAATTCGTGAATGGTCGGGAAAACTCCTTACCATCCCACATGGAGAGATTAGAACGATACAAAATTTTAATAAGGGCTGGATGCGGGTTATTGAACGGGTTACGGTAAGTTATCAGGAAGATCCTACAAGAATAAAGGAATTGTTAGAAAAAGTATGTGTTATCTGCAATGAAAAATTGGATCAAAGCCTATATAGAATAGAGGACGAGGCTGTTGAATCATTTCACTATATTGGTGTTACAGACTTAAATCCAAATCTTAAATATGTTGGGTACGAATTTTGTATTGTAGGTTTGGTTAAACCTGAGGAGTATTTTGAAACTTCCAGGCAAGTAAGATTTGAACTAATGTCTATATTCCATGAGAATCAAGTACAAATGCCAGCAGCGAATATGTTCGTTCATACTGAAAAATTACAGTTGGAGAGTAGCTTTCACCAAGTAGGTAAAGAAAACTAGCTGATTGGAGATCCTAGGTCAGTTCATGAGGTGTGATTGGAAATTATATTAAGAATTTGGGTTTGTAGACTGGTAGATTTCGATGAGCTTAAGGGGTTAAACAATTCCTCCTAAAAAAAGTAACTTCCGCAATCGGTCCAGATTCTTGAATATTTGTTATAATAAAGGAAAGTACAGAAAATTTCCACTTTTCTGTTTCGCCGCCTGGCAAAAGTACAAAAAAGCACAAGAGGCCTGAGAAACAGTGGGAAGGTCGAAAGAATTGGTCATTTTGTTGAGTGAAAAAAGTTTGTTCAATTTTGTAAAAGTGAGGGAATGCTTATGTCATCTTATTTCTTTGAAAACGGGTTACATGGGGAAAATGCTCATGTTGACCCCTTGGAGGTGTTTGAGGGTTTACGGTGGGAGATGGCTGGGGAAAAACCCGAAAACTGTCCATATTCAGTGTGGCAGATTCTAAACCATATGATTTTCTGGCAAGATTTCTATCTTGCCTACCTTAAAGGTAGGGTGCCCAATCATCCAGAACGTGACGAAGACTCATGGCCCGATGAAACAGCTCCGTCATATAAAACCGAGTGGAGTGACACTCTTTTTCTATTCAGTAAGGGGCTAAAGGAAGCTGAAAACGAAGCAAAAAAAGATTTAAAGGAATGAAAGACGCGGGATTGGAAAGGACTCGTGGTGACCTTTTAGCCACTCTTATGGCACACAACAGTTATCATACCGGACAGGTAGCACTGATTCGGCAATTAACTGGAGAATGGCCTCCACCTTCTTGGTGATACTTGGTAGCTAACCGGTTACCGTTTTAAGTTTTGAAAGTTCAACAATCGGGCGCGATTGTGAAGCAACATAGATAGGAAATGATCAAACTTTTTTATAAAAGAATGAACCAACTGAAAATATTAAGAGCGTGTTTTGAACAATCTTTTTTTCAAAACACGCTCTTTTCTATGAACGTTTATCAAGGTTATTAGTATCAATTTGATCAAACTTTATTTTAAAGCAACAAGAGGAAGTTGTTTTTAAGAGGACTTTTTATTAATTTTTATCATCAAGAAAGCGGCGACCAAATAACAGAGTGATGGATAATAAACCAATGGAAAGGTATCTGGGAAAATAAGAGGTTTAACACCAAGATACTTTGTTGTAGGTAAACTAATAAGTAATGTCAAAAACATTAAATCTGATTTGTTATATAGTGAGGAGACTAAAGCAATACAACTTGGGATAAATAGAAAGATTACATGCTCTAACCTTAATATCCTTATCCATTCAGGCTTGTCTTCTCCAAGTACGGGTATATAATCTTGCCAAATATAGAATCCCATTATTGAACCAATTATTCCTAAAATGCAACCAGTAAGATACCTCTTATTTTTTATGATGGTCATTAGGACACCCCCTTTAGCTTAATTATATGCTGTCAAACAAGCTTCTAATCCTATTGCATACCGTATGCGTGGAAGGTTTACATAATCCCTCATTATCTGTAGAAAAAATGTTAATGCCGTAATTACATAAAGAAAAAGAACCCCTTATGATTTCTGGGATTCTTTTTCTTGTTTAAAGTTTACTCACACAAATGATCTGCACATCAACTCATTCTTGATATACAGATCATTTGTATAATGTTTTTTTACATATAATTGCAATTGCGGAATAATGAACTTACATAAATGCTTTTAAAAGCTCTTGTACGGCTGGAATTAATCCACCTAAAAATTTTAAAACTGCCATTGTGATTGCCATATTATTTCCTCCTCTTTTGTTGTTGCTAAGACATGATTTATCTTTATGCTCTTATTATAGTAAGCACTTATATTTATATCAATATATTTTTATATGTAATATTACATATATGAGTAAGGTCAACGAAATATCACATTTTCTTATTACGGCATGTATTGGGATAGCACCACACCGCCATCAAGCCAATGACAACAAGTACCCCATAACAAAAATTCTTTTAAGTTAATGGATGTGTAGCAAGACCCCATAAATAAAAAAGATAAGACCAGATTTGGTCTTATCTATGGCATAAGGAGAAAGAAAAAGGGTGATAACCATCACTTTTTTATCATATTACATTAACTGTCAATTTTGAATATTATAGATAAAAATAGTGACAATATCCATATTGAGAAATTTATTACTAATTTGTTTGTGCAGTATCAAAAGGTACACCTTTTGGGATGCTTTTATTACTAAGTATTAAAAAATACGGAGAGGCCTTTGCGTGTCTATAAAAGTATACCTTTACAAGCGGTTAAAGAACATCTATGAAACATTGAAACATCAAGTTTATAAAGGTGGTTGAAAATATTTATAAACGTTTATTTTTTATGAACACCTTTATAAACAAAAATGGTATAATTGTGGTAACAAATGTAAGGAGCATATCAAACGTGGCAAATATTTATGGATATATACGTGTAAGTACAAAAGATCAAAATGAACAACGTCAATTACATAAGATGATGGAACGAGGAGTGGAAGCTCGGCGTATTTTTGTCGACAAAGCAAGTGGACGACACTTTGATCGTCCTCAGTACCAATTATTACGAAAAATATTAAGTACAGGTGATATTGTTTACATAGATGCTTTAGATCGTATGGGTCGTAATTATGATGAAGTAATTTCAGAGTGAAAATACATAACAAGAGAATTACAAGCTGATATTGTTGTATTAGAAAATGAAACTTTATTCAATAGCCGTAAGTTCCGTGAAATGGGTGACATGGGTCGGTTGATGGAAGATCAATTTTTATCTTTGCTTTCCTATGTTGCAGATCAAGAGAGTAAAAAGATTCATCAGCGACAAGCGGAAGGGATTGCAGTAGCAAAATCTCAAGGAAAACACTTAGGCCGTCCTCAGGTAAACCTTTCGACGCTAAGCAAACAACAAATACATATAATAGAAGAAACTTATTCAAAGTGGAAGAATGGAGAAATAACAGCTGTTATGTTTATGGAAATGTTAGAGCTAAGGAAAAACACGTTTTATAAAATAATAAAAGAATATGAAGAAGCAAAGTAGCATTTCTGATAGGAGAAATGCTACTTTGCCCCCAGTTGTAGGAATCTTGGAGTTTTTGCACCAGAACAGTATTATGTATATCGAGAAAAAATAAAAGACAACTCTAATTTGATATGATCCCCTTATAGTAGACAGTAAAAAGAAAACACATTAATCTGTTTACTATAGAGGGGATTTTTTCTATGGGTAAAATTAGAGTAACTTACGATATAGAATTTAAGAAAAAAGCAGTAGATTTATACCT
>NZ_JAEHBX010000118.1:0-8760 GCF_016483395.1 Bacillus cereus group sp. N21 | reverse complement strand
AGTACACCAAGACCATCAAGAACACCATGACCACCAACAACACCATGACCATCATCTACAACATGTCCATCATCAACACCATGTCCAGCATCAACACCATGGCCAGCATCAATACCATGGCCAGCATCAACACCATGGTCAGCATCAACACCATGGTCAACAACATCAAATATGGTATGGCGGAGCGGGAAGTGCAGGAAGTACTGCAGGAACAGCGGGCGCGGCAGGGCATGCTGGACACGGACACTAATAGAGTAAATAAAAAACATAAAAAAATTCTCTTGTGCGCAAGGGGATTTTTTATTTTGGGAATAGTAAGGAGGAGAGGAGGTGCATTACATATGGGAAAAGGTAGAAGTAATAATGCTGGTAAAAAGCAACCGAATTTCGATGATTCATCTAATTTCGCTAAACAAAGTCAACCGACAGAAAAGAAGAAAAAATAAAGTGAAACTTTAATCAGTGGGGGTTCTCTTCATCCCCCACTGATTATTAGCCCTCACCAATCGGGCTTTTACGGGCAGTTTATCTCTCACCTAACTTATTTGCTTTCACCGAATTTTGAGGTGGGGGTATTACTGCCCGTTAATGCGGGATAAACAAAAAGGAGCTCTCTTCATAAAGAGAGCTCCTTTTTCAGATATATCGGCGTTTCGACACGACATATCATTCGCTCGAAAAAATAAGACATAAGTGCGGGGCTTAACTTCCCGCGAATGGTAGCCTATTCAATCTTATTTCCCTGCTTTTGCTAATGCTTCTTGGCGTTGACGCTCAATTTCAGCACGTAACTGTGGTTCTGGTGCTTGCCAGCCTTCTGGTTTTAAAATTTTGCCATCGCCTTCGCGGAAACGTGGTTTTCCGTCAGGGAATAGTTTTGCCATATTTGCATTGTTTACAATTTCAAAGCCTTTATCGGGACGAACTCCCATTTCTGCAAATGTTCCAAATGCGAAATAGATAAGGTCAATTAACGCATCATATTGATCTTCTACAGTATTAGCTTCTAAAAATTCCTCTAACTCTTCTTGCATAAAGCTTGCGCGAATTTTTGCGCGTTCTTCTGTTAATTTTGTTGGTACATCTGTAACAGGGTGTCCAAATACCTCGTGCATTTTTGCAACAAGTTCATATCCTTTATCTAAACCTTTTTCGTTAGCCATGTTGTTTCATCCTTTCACGTTTTGTGCCGAACTTTATTGTAACATAAGGAGATTGTTTAATAAAAAAAACACCTTATAAAATAAGATGTTCTTTCCCTACTCTTCTTTCTTTATTAAAAATGATAAAGCGAGATCAATCCCGAACATCCCAACAAGTAGCGTCGGTACGACAACAAGTAAATAACGTGTAAATGAAACATTTTTTAAGTATGTATGAGCAAATAAAAAGACGCCGAGAAACAGAATACCATTTAAAATAGGTTTTACTAACTTTTTAGACATAAGCTCCCCCGTAAATATCTTTTTTCTTTATGTAAGTATTATCAAAAAACTCCTCTCTCCGTTGTATCATGCCCGGAAGAGGAGTTCAATCATTATCTGACATTTTGAGGAAACTATATTTCATATTATTCGATTACACCGGAGTTTGTAATATCAACTTCATATTTTACTGTGATAGGAACGTCTTTGTACATTTTTTTCCATTCTGCTAATTTAAATGGTCGATAGTGTTGTCTAAATTTAGCACCTAGCCCAAGAGGATCAACATTTAAATATTTAAATTTTTTGATGAGTTTTGTGGCTTCAGTATTTAAGCTTTTTTCAACTTCTTGTGATATTTTTTTGTGTTCTGTTTATTTTCTAGGTTTACTTGTTTCGAAAGTTCTAAGATGCGTGCATCTATTTTTACTTTAATTAAAAAGGAAGGCTTTCCAGCTTTTATATTTACAGTATACGTTGGCTTGGAGCGTATATTATTGATCATTACATATCCATTATTACTTTTAAATTCGTGTGAATCTAACCGGTGTTTTTCCAATAACCCCTTAAATACGAACATATCTTGTCGATCAATTTTTCCGACATACTTATCCTTTTTTAAAAGTCCAATGCCAGTGATTTTGATTTTGTCTTTACTCTTTTTTAGGATAGGCATATAAGAGTCTTGGCCTTCACGATAATAACGAAATGCACCTAAATGTAAATTATCAGTTGGTAAGGGGCCTGTTTGCATGTTATGCTCTAGCATTTTTTTTATATAGATAGCCACATTAGAAGAAGTTGTATATTTTCCTTTTAACAGCTCAGGTCCATTTCCTTCTAATAATCCAACATACACTGAGTTTCCGATGCTGACATCACGAACCAATGTGTCAAAGGAGGTCGACAATCCTTTTTTGGCAATTCTTGTAGTAAACAAAGCAATGCGCATTTGTCCGCTTGCAAATGGTTGAGAAGATTCCAAAGAAGTATCAGCTTTTACTTGTTTAACGGCATTTCCTACTCCTTCGTAGACCTGTACTTTATTTCCTTTTCGCTGCACCGGACAAACCGATGTTACCTTTATTTTATTGTTTTTTGCTGTATCAAAAACAACCCCTTGAATTAACTGAACATCATCAACAATATTTTTTTGCAAACAGCCTGTTATGGTGAACAAACAAATACATGAAAGAAGAATTAGTTTTCTCTTGATTTTTTCCATTTTCTTTTCACCCACACGATAAGAAATAAGATTGGGATGTAAACATACATAAGCCAAAGACTAATTTTGGAAATATAACTAATAAAATCGTTGATATCGTGCCTGTTTGTTAAAAGTTGTGAAACAATAATGGTAATTAGTATGAAAGAAAGTAAAATGTATTTTTGCTTTACATGAAAGATTTCATGCGTTCCTCTTGTAGCGGCCCATAATGGAAGAATAAAACTTGTAAGAATTACAAGTGCATAGCCGGAGATGGCAATGTATTCTAGTCGTTCGATAAAGGGTAATTGAATAACTTGTGTCATTGAAAGCTGAGACCAAATTGTTTTTGATAACTGTTTTTCGCTAAAAAAAGCGAATGCCAAAATCGTGCTAAATAAATATAAAATGTTAGAGAATAATACACCATATTGTGCAAATTTATGAGATTTCTCGGGATTCTTCACAAATGGGTATATCATAAGAAAAATTTCAAAGCCTGTCATGGTATAAATTGACAATTGAGATGCTTTTAAAATATCTCCAAAAGAATGTGAAAAAACAGGAAGTAAATTTTCCCAATGTGCGTATCGCAACATAAAAAAACTAAGAAAAATATAACCTAATGTTCCCACGATTGAAAGTACACAGATACCGGTCATGACGCGAAATCCTGATGAGATGACGTAGTAACTTAATAAACATAAAAAGGCGGTGAACATCCAAGTGGACCCGGTAGGAAACATCCATACTTGAACAATCTCAACATACGTTCGAACAACGGATATACTCAAAGCGAAAAAATACAGCATGAATACAATATTAACGCCATTACCGAGCCACTTTCCAAAGGTTTGTTGATGAAGATCTATTAGGTTGCCTTCTGTATTTTTTAATAAGTAATACATCATCCAAACGAGAATGTGAATGATGATTCCGGTTATAACAACTCCTATCCAGGCATCATATCCAGCCGCTTTTGCGATAATGCGTGCAAATCCGAGAACTCCAGCGCCGAACTGTGCACTATGAATCAAGAAGAAAACAAAGATAGGAGATATTTGATATTTTGTTTTGACTTTACTCATAAATGCACCTCATTTCTTATTCGTCAAAGTCAGATGTATGTTTTGTTGAAATCCCCTTTGCTGATTTTTTTACGTGTTGCGGCCTTGCTTGAATATCTCTTGTATCAATCATAGATAATGGAAACCGAATCCAAGAGTCTTTTAGTGATTGTCGCCTTGCTGGATAAAAGAGCGCGAATGGTTTCTGTAAAGAAGAAAGCCTGAATAGATGAGTAAATAAAAAGATAAAACCTAGTGAAATTCCGAATAGTCCACCTAATTCTGCAAATAAAAGGAATGGGAATCGTAGTAAGCGAACTGCGTTCCCCATCTTATAAATCGGTGTGATAAAGGAAGCTAACGCGGATAAGGCGACAATGATTAACAAAATATTACTTGTTAGTCCTGCTTGTACAGATGCTTGTCCGATTACGATACCGCCTACAATACCAAGTGTTTGGCCTACTTTCATTGGTAGTCTAGCCCCAGCTTCTCTAAGTAAATCAATAACCAGTTCTAGAAAGAGTGCTTCTATTAAAGGTGGGAAAGGAACTTGTGCTCTTGATAAAATTAATGTTTCGAGTAAATCGCTTGGAATTAATTCGTAATGATAACTTAAAATGGCAACATATAATGGTGCTGCGCAGATGGAAAACAGAACAGCAATGAGTCTTAAAAATCTTGAAAACGTAGCGTAAAGCCAAGATACGTTGTAATCCTCTGGCGAAACAAAAAAATCAAAGTATGAAACAGGAGTGAGTAAGACGCTCGGTGAACCATCTACAAAAATAGCGATTTTTCCATCAATTAATGCGGTCGTTACTCGGTCTGTACGTTCTGTATTAATAAATAGTGGGAAGATTGATTTTTCTCCCATCAATTCTTGAATATAGGAACTGTCGTTGATTTGATCGTATTCAATTGTACGAAGTGACTCTTCTAAATAATCAACACTGTCTTTTTCAGCAAGGTTCTCTAAATACATCATGACAACTTTTGTTTTAGAGAATGTCCCAATGATAACCTCTTTTGTTTGTAGTGCTAACACTGGAAGGCGTTTACGTACTAAGTTAAGATTCGTATCAATATCCTCTACAAATCCCTCTTGTGGACCAATAACTGTAGATTCATTTAATGGAATAGATGGCGCCCGATAATTATCAATTGTGATATTTGCTAAGATACATTTTTGATCTTGTTCATGTAACTGTACGATAGCGTGACCTTTTAAAACCATATCTTCAATTTTTTGAAGATCATTTGTAATTGTAATCCCGCTCATTGGAATATGTTCTTTTAATTCTTCTAATGTAGAACATCTATGCTCTAATAAAGCTGGCATTAAATACTTTTGTAATTTTTCACCATCAAGCGATGGCCGGTAATAAGAAATCCAATACGGCATTGTTTCATCATCTGATGTGTGATAACTTACAAAATCACTAGATGTTTTTAGGTTTTCTAATAAATCTTGAAGAGAGTGAACCTTTTCTTTCTCGGGTTTACTGAAATCATAAATGCTATTGCTACTATTATTTTGCTGCTTGCCTTGTATTTGCTGGTCTTGTTTAGTAGCTTGAGCAGATTGATGTTGTTTGTTTTGTGTTTGCTGGTCTTGTTTAGTAGCTTGTGCAAATTGATGTTGTTTGTTTTGTGTTTGCTGGTCTTGTTTAGTAGCTTGGGCAAATTGATGTTGTTTGTTTTGTGTTTGCTGGTCTTGTTTAGTAGCTTGGGCAGATTGATGTTGTTTGTTTTGTGTTTGCGCGTCTTGTTTAGTAGCTTGAGCAGATTGATGTTGTTTGTTTTGTGTCTGCGCGTCTTGTTTAGTACCTTGAGCAGATTGATGTTGTTTGTTTTGTGTTTGTTCCTCTTGTTTAGTACCTTGAGCAGATTGATGTTGTTTGTTTTGTGTTTGTTCCTCTTGTTTAGTAGTTTGATTTTGCTCTTTTGAATCTGTTTTACTTGATTTTTTTTTCTTTGGAAACCATTTCCATATCATACGTATTCCCTCTTTAACTCATGTAAGATAATGTTAGTTTATGGCGTATTTTGTATATTATGCACATGTTTATGGGGAATCAAAAATCCTTTTTGTTAAAAGAAGGGTTTCTTTTGGAAACGTAAAAGTGTTTTGGTAAACGGGATAGATTTGTTATGGAGGATTGATATATAATGACGTATTTACAATGGAGTAGAAATTTATGATGTATGTAAAAAAAGAAAGCTTTCATTTAAAAGAGTTTACATTTGAAAATGGCATAAAGATCCCTGTTCAGATTGGATATGAGACGTACGGTAAATTAAACCGGGAAAAATCAAATGCGATTTTAGTCTGTCATTATTTTAGTGCAACAAGCCATGCGGCAGGAAAATATACGGAGCAAGATCTCATTCCTGGTTGGTGGGACGGACTGATTGGACCGGGTAAAGCAATTGATACCGATCGCTATTTTGTGATATGTACCGATAATCTTTGTAATGTACAAGTGAAAAATCCTTACGTGATTACAACGGGACCAAAGTCAGTTAATCCAATAACGGGATCTGAATATGGGATGGGGTTTCCGGTATTTACATTTTTAGATGTAGCACGTGTGCAATATGAATTAGTGAATGCAATGGGAATTACAAGGTTACATGCGGTAATCGGACCATCAGCTGGTGGAATGATTGCGCAGCAATGGGCTGTTCGTTATCCCCATATGGTAGAGCGAATGATTGGTGTAATTACGAATCCGCAAAATCCGGTTGTGACATCGGTTAATGTTCTGCAAAATGCAATTGAAGCTATTCAGTTAGATCCAAAATGGAATGATGGAAATTATGGGGATGAACAGCCGACGAAAGGGCTGCATTTAGCAGGGAAAATGATGTTTATAAATGGGTTTGATGCTCACTATTATGAAACGACATTTCCGCGTAATAGTACGGAAACGCTAGCTTATGAGAATTTCTCAGCACGGACTTCATTTGAACAAAATATAAATGCATTGACACTTCAAAATATTACTTTTGTGGATGCGAATTCATGGATGTATACAGCGAAAGCAACGTTATTACATGATCTTGCACACGGTTTTTCCTCTTTAGAAGAGGCACTTTCTCAAATAGAGGCAGATGTGCTTATGATTCCGTGTAAACAAGATTTACTGCAACCTTCTCGTTATAATTATAAAATGGTAGAGCTGCTCCAGAAACAAGGGAAATACGCAGAAGTTTATGAGATTGAAAGTATGAATGGCCATATGGCTGGTGTATTTGATGTTCATTTATTTGAAAAGAAAGTGGATGAGTTTTTAAAGAGAGCATCTGGCCATGCATAGAAGCGATCAGCCCCTTTTCCTGCCCTGTGCCAAGTGAAAACAAAGAGAGAAAACAAGTAGCGGTCACTTTTGGTTCTTCGGAGCCGCGACTTATACGCTTGAAAAATTGAAATGGATATATAGCAATGTGTGAAAAAAGGTGCGAGCCGTTAAGCGAGCACCTTCTTTTTAGATGATTTTTAAACGGAAGACGTATGTAGCAATGCACAATCCAAGGCAAGCGATACTAAGTAATAAATAAAAGAATGCTCGTTCTTGAGAGGATCGTGTGGTTCTTCTTTTGTTAAATATACCGAGTGAAATGATAGCGAGAATTAAAAAAATGAGACCTATAATGAAAAGAAAAAGTGTCATGTCGATCGACTCCTTTCGTAAAACAAGTATATTGAGGATACAATGTGAGAGGTAGATTTGTAAATGTAATAAATTTACAATTAAGTTGAGGAATAATGCAAATGAGGGAAGTTTCACTTCTTTGCGTTCGTAATTTTCCATGCTAAAATTGGTGATGAATAGATGAGTAGAGAAAAAATTTACTACGTCAACTACCCCTCACTTAAATACGAACGCGTTTTGAAGTGGGGACTTCTTTCGGAAATACGTTAAAGTTTTAATTATATTAAGGAGGAACGACATATGACAGAAGTAAAAACAATTACAACAGAAGAAGTGCAAGAGCGCTTAGAAAACGGGGAAACGTTATTTTTAGTAGATGTACGTGAAGATGAGGAAGTAGCACAAGGGAAAATTCCAGAAGCTGTACATATTAAAATGGGTGATATTCCAAATAAAGTGGAATTCTTTGATAAAGAAAATGAGTATATTTTTATCTGTCGATCAGGAATGCGCAGTGAAAATGTATGTCATTATTTAAATGAACAAGGGTTTAAAACAGTGAATATGGTCGGCGGTATGCTGCAATATGAAGGTGAAATTCAATAATTCATTTTTAAAACTTGAAACGCGTCTGTTTCAAGTTTTTTTCTTTTGCATACAGTGTATACAAGAATTGTTTTTCGCATATGAGTGAGCAACAATTCCTGCGATTATAATCGATTTATATAGAAAGGAGGGAGGATGGTGAGTGCGCGAATTCGTAAAATAAAGATTGTTAATAACACAGGAGCTGTTAATGTAGGTGATTGTTATACTATTGAACCATTTGCTGCTTTGAAAATATATGCTGGTTCTGGTGGATCGAGCATCGCTACTTTTTTGAATGGAAAACGGATGCCGTCAGTTACTCCTAGGACGCCAGAATTCCTTCCACCACTAGAAACAAGTGAATTAACATTAGGTTCATAACAGAAAGGTTGACTGGTCATGCCGGCAAATATTAAAGAGTTTGTGATTGTAAATAACTATGGGAGTTTATTTACGGGGGATAACTTGCGGGATACTTCATTTGTTGCATCAAAGACATATAGTGGAGCAACAGGGCCAACTTGTATTGATGTTGTGACTGTAATAGGAACGGCAACAAATCTTTGCTTGAACCCAGGGGATGTAGTGACAACGACGTATACGAAAGGTTCAGCGATTGGAACAAGTATGAGCACGAATACCTCTCCAAGTGCCAACACGTCAGGTACTATGCAAGCTGTTCCGAATGCGGATAGCTTGGATTCTGTACCAGGTTTATAGAAAGAGTCCTCTACTAAAATGATATGATCCCCTTATAGTAGACAGTAAAAAGAAAGCACATTAATCTGTTTACTATGGAGGGGATTTTTTCTATG
>NZ_JAEHBX010000117.1:0-8998 GCF_016483395.1 Bacillus cereus group sp. N21 | reverse complement strand
ATAACATCAGGCTGATAATGTTTCCACTTGAATACATGTTCCTTTGCCATACCGATCACACCTTTTCTAGAGTAATAAGATCAGTATGTCCAAGTTTTAGAGATTACTTACACGTATATTAAAGTTTTTGCACCAGAACCTCGATTGCATTACTAGCTAGATCACACACTTGCTTTCATTATTTTCTTGGACCATACGCGGCAATTGGTTTAACAGGTTTCGCATCCGTCGCTTCCCATATAGGGGCAGTTAATGTTGGATAGTTCAAAGCTTCTACTTTTTTTCTTGTTTCTTGTGATACTTTTAGTCCCCATTGATCAAAAAATGGAAGTAAATTTTGTTTCGCTACCTTCGATGTATTGTAAATAAATGCTTGTATTTCATCTTCATCAGTTTCTGGAAGTTTATCCTTTGGTAACTCTCGATATAGTTTGTGAAGATTCGGATAAAAATCTTCCCCATATGCTAAATGAAGTTGCCAAAACATAACAAGTTTCACAAACAAGTCATCAATATTTTTATACTCTTTATCTGTTTGTTTTAAGTATTTAGAGGCTCTATCGTAATCCCCCTCTTTTTCTAAACGTGTTGGTTGATTCGGGAATAATTGTTTTTGTGCAGCTAAAGAATATATATTAACAGTGACTTCAGTCATTCCATTCGAAGCCCACGTCCAAGGGTATTGTTGCCTTGTGTGTCCTGCTTCATGCATTTGTCCCCATCCAAATTCATTTACATTTAAAGCACTTTTAATTGCGTCATAAGCAGTAGTAAATACGACTCCATCCCGACCTGCATACATGTACATGCCCGGTGGGTTGTTAGGGTTCTCTACAAAAGCCCAAAGACGGCGAGTTGAACGATGTAACGGATTAGAACTTGTTTCAGAAAGTCCCGATATTTTATCTTGCGCTCGAATCATTTCATCGTATTTTTCTAATAGGGGAACAGGATCTTGATCCACAATATATTTCTTGGCACTATCACGAGTAACAGTAAGTACTGCTTTCTTTGACTTTAATTGAACAGCATGCGCATCTGGATACTTGTCCATCATAGCAATCCAGTCCTCTTTCGTATGCTTCCCTAATTCAAAGAATGGAACAGGGCACCCGCCTTGTGTTACTTTCACCTTAACAGTTCCTTTCCCTTCAGAGTTATCAAACCCTAATAAACCACCGTTTGGAGAGGAGATGGTGTTAGAACCAGGAGAAAGACGAAATGCTTTTCCCCCTTCTTTATCATATTCATTTGTCCCAATAGTTGCTCCAAGCTTTTCTAATCCTGATAGTCCCAATACTTCAATTGTGACTTGCTCATTCGGTTTTACATAAATTCCTGTTGGCACATAGTTTCGTTGCTCACTTCTTCTTTCTCTTGCTGCTTCACCCATATAATGTCCTGTACTTGGAAGTTCAAACTTTCTCTCTTCATATTGTGCCTGGGGTTGTGTAGTTTCAGCATGAATGTTCAAACTATTTACAGTCATAGATGTAAATAATGTCGTTGTCAAAACAGCAGATGTCATAAGTACTTTCATTGGTTTTTGTAATCTATGATTCTTTCTTCTACTCATATAAATCAGTCCTTTCATTTAAATCCATTCTAACGTTCATACGAAACGTCGATTTCCTCACTAGCCCTTTGTATCCTTTTATTACGTTAATACAATAAAAATTCTTCTTACTATGGCTACTTCTTAAATTTACTTATCCCCCCTCTCTTATTTCATACAAGTCAAAATTATACCTATATATAATTTTGAAGGGGAGCATCTGACCGCGTATAGAAACGGTCATGACTTTTCCCACCACATCAAAATGAGAAAGCAAGTGCAGATCATGTTGTATTCTGCATAGTAGGTATGTCGAAGAATTGAAATGGATATATATGGCTGTTACTTCCATTAAAACATTATAGACTTTGAGTATAAACCTCTAATCTAGCATATAGTAATTCTAAGTTAATACCATTACCTAATACGCAAATATGTAAAATTTCATATTTTATATTCAGTATATGGGTCTCGCCACATCACTATCAAGCTAAGGTTATGAAGTACCCCGTAAACGAAAATCTTTATCTATCTACAATTATTTATAACAATTTAGCTCATTTTTTTAGTTTTGGGTAACAACGAATTTCTTAAGTTGATGGGCATGTGGTGCTACCCCATGTCCATCAAGCTAAGATGCTGAAGTACCCCCAAAATGAAAATTTTATATCTCTATGGTTAATTAAATTTTAGTTATTTTAGAAATCCTAAGTTTCTTCAGTTCAAGATAGAAGCTCTTCTCAAAAAAACAGAGTTCTTAAGATGCTTATCTTAAGAACTCTGTTTTTTAATTTAGCATGGAAAGCATAATCTTTTCTAGTTCAGCTTTGTTTAAAATACTAACGGTGATTACTATTTGATACGCACCTTTTCCATCTTTTGCAGGAACAATCATCTTCATTCCTGTTACATTACTATCACTGGACTTACCAAAGGTCACTTGGTTCCCACCCAGCCTCTCCATACCTTTTACAAACTCTAGTTCATACTCTTCAAACATATGGAAACCTTTTCTATTCCAAGGATCTGCTTTCGCTCCTAGGACTTCTGATTGTTCGATGACGATTTGACCAGCGACCCCATCTTCATATTCAGTTCTAACTACAGGTTTTGGTTTTCCTATTGTAATATTTGAGTCAACCTGTTCTTTCACTGGATGGTATCCTTCTGGAATATAATTTGGTTTTTTTATCGGAAAATCAACTAATTTTTGCGCTTCTTCTATGGTAAATGTAAAATGTTTATAAATTTTCTTATAAAGAGAATTTGTTTCATTAACAAGCTTATCTACTCTTTTCTTATCCTCCGTACTCCAAAGGTTGTAGTAATCGTAACGTTTTTTATCTCCTTCTTGAATCACTGCTTTTTTCGCCATAGAAAGTTCCTCTTGCTTCAACTGTACAAACAGCTTAAATTCTTCTTTTGTTAAATATTTTTGAGCTACTGTAAATTCCTCATAGACTGTATCATATTCACCTACTAAGTTCTTGAAAATTGGATCATATTCACCTTTTAAGTTCCCAAAATCTTGTTCTACCTGTTCGGGCGTACCATATAATTTTTCTATAATCATAGAAATTGAATTTGATGCCTTATCTTCCTTGTTTACAGATGTAGGAGTATCCTCTGCATTTGCCAATAGTGAATCTTTTGAATTGGGATGAGTTTCTTCTGCATTTGCATTCACTAATGAAAGTGTAGCTACAGTAATGATTGCCATCATTCCAACTGCAGACCAACGATAAGATCTCTTTTGGAATTTTTTAATCATAAAAATTCTCCTTTTCAACGTTCTTTTATTTCTGCTTAAGTTCGCTAAGCTTGGCACTTGATAATAACCTGAATAGTGTTCTAACAGGCTAATAATAGTATGACCATATGCAAGTTGTTCCTCTGAATCTATATATGTAAGAGCAAACGCATCGCATGCCATTTCCTGATCTTCCCGCATGCATGAGTAGGCATACCAAAGAATTGGATTAAACCAATTTAGGATGAGTAAGCCATGCATAAGCCAATTCACACCAACATCTCTTCGTTTAATGTGAGCCAATTCATGATGAAAAATATATCGTAGTTGTTGATCATCTAGTACTTTCATATGTACACTTGATAATAAGACCTTTGGACGAAAGAATCCGAAAACGGTTGGACTTGAGATTTTCCCAGCTAAGAGGAGTGGGATATCCTGTTGAACAGACATAGACTTCTTACAGTTCTCAAAAGTTTTGACAATTCTTTCATCTGTAATCACAGGTTGCTTTTTTATGTAAAGAAGTAAACGTCTATTCATAATTACGGTTGCAAAAGCTAGAATGATAACCCCAGCAAGCCAAATATATAAAGCGACTGTATAAAGTGAAAATGTATCATCGTTTTGCTTTTGATTACTGTATGTTTGTTTCTTACTTTCGGCTGGTTGTGTTAAACCAGATACATAGTTTTCTTTTTTTGTGACTATCTTTGTATCGTCTATATCTGTCCGTTCTTTTGAAGAAGAAACAGCTACAGGCTCTTGATGAAAGGTATCAGAAGTTCCATTACTGTACGAAAGGATAGAATAGATACTGTAGGAACTATCTGGTGACCATGGCAATAGAAGTCTTACAATTAATATCATCCATAATATATATTGCCATCGTGGAGTTAATTTGTTTCTAAGCAAGATTTTGACACATAAGATTAGACCAACTAATATACTTGCCATAATGGATGTTTCTATCACCCAATCAAAAAATCGAGGTAGATAGACGTTTACAAACATATCTATCATCTTTATCTATCCTTCCTTTGATTTTCCTCAGTCTTCTCATCCAGAATACGTTTGAGTTCGTTAATGTCTTCTGAAGATAGTTTTTCTTCCTTTAAGAAATTCACAAGTAAAGGTTTAAATGCCGCACCATAGAAACGTTTGAGGAGCGATTTTGTTTCTTCTTGTAGATAACTATCTTGCGACACTAAAGGATAATATGCATACATACGTCCTTTATCCTGATGGTAAGAAACAGCCTCTTTTTGGACTAATCGATTAATAAGCGTTCGAATCGTTTTCGGTTTCCAATCCATCGTTACCTCTAGTGCTTCAATCACTTCATTTGCTGTTTGAGGCGATTTTGACCAAAGAACTTTCATGATTTCCAATTCAGCTTCCGATATTTTAGGTAATTCTTTCATTTTATAAAATCCCCTCTTGTATTACAAATGTAATCCTTAATTGTCAACCATATTTTAGGTTTATACATTCTCATGAAACTTAAGAAATTAATCCCAAAAAACAATGAAAATACGCTATTCTTTCTGTAGAATCATGGGAAAGGATGGCGTTTTTTGTATGTCTATTTCAGTATCTGACGAGCTACAACTATTTGCTCAAGAGATTCAAAGCTTTTTATCTCCAAATATCTTACGAGATCTTGCTAGAGATATTGGTTTCGTACAACGAACCAGTAAATACCAAGCAAAAGATTTAGTCGCTTTATGTGTATGGATGAGTCAAAATGTCGCTAAGACTTCTTTAACTCAGCTATCTAGCCGTTTAGAAGCATCAACAGAAGTACTCATCAGTCCTAAAGGACTGAATCAACGATTTAATAAAGCGGCCGTCCAATTTTCACAACACATACTAGCCGAACTACTAAGCAAAAAATTGGCCTCATCTATACCGATTTCTTCTCCATTCACTTCTGTTTTCAAGCGTATTCGAATTCTGGATTCCACCGCATTTCAACTTCCAGATATCTTTTCATTCGTTTATCCAGGTGCAGGAGGGTGCAGTCATACAGCTGGGATGAAAATTCAACTTGAGTATGACCTGCTAAGCGGACAGTTCCTACATATTCATACAGGTCCAGGTAAACAACATGATCGAACCTACGGTTCTCTGTGTGTCCCAACTGTAACAGCGAATGATTTATGTATCCGAGATTTAGGTTATTTTCATTTGAAAGATCTTCAACATATACAAGATAAAAAGGCTTACTATATCTCTCGTATCAAATCGAATACACGCATTTATCAAAAAAACCCCAACCCTGATTACTTTCAAGATGGAAGAATCAAGAAAGGTACAGAGTATATACAGATAGATATGGAAATCTTAATGAACTCCCTTCAGCCAGGACAAACATGTGAAATATCCGAAGCCTATGTAGGAATGAAGGATAAAGTACCAACTCGTGTGATTGTACATCGATTAACAAAAGAACAACAAAAAAAACGATTACAAGATCAAGTTGTAAGAGAAAAGAAGAAAGGAATGAAGTATTCTCCTCGTAGTAAACGACTCAGTGGTATTAATGTATATATGACAAATACCCCTACAGAAATTGTCCCGATGGGACAAGTACATGATTTGTATTCTTTGCGTTGGCAAATAGAAATTTTATTTAAAACGTGGAAATCATTCTTTCGCATTCATCATTGTAAAAAGATAAAATCAGAACGATTGGAGTGCCATTTATATGGTCAATTAATTGCCATTCTACTCTGTTCTTCCATCATGTTTCAAATGCGTCAATTGCTCCTCAGGAAGAAAAAGCGAGAGCTCAGTGAATATAAAGCCATATATATGATTAAGGACTATTTTTTTCTTCTGTTCCAAACAATACAAAAGGACACCCAAGAGCTATCAAAGGTACTAATTCGCCTATTCAACCTCCTACAGCAAAACGGGCGAAAATCTCATCGATATGAGAAGAAAACAGTCTTTGATATATTAGGTGTCGTTTACAATTGTACCATGTCTGATAATCAAGCGGCTTAAATCAAAAAAATGAAACCCGTTAGGGTTTATTTCGTATGCAAATCTTTAAATTTCCTACATGTAGCCTTTAGAAAAAAGAAACAACCTCTACTATAATTGCCTTTGCATAAGCTTAGCTTGATAGCAATGTGGTGCTACCCCTTTTTGCACCAGAACTAGAAGAGATATATTGATACAATTCTTCGGCAAATAAAGATAACTTCTGTTTCTGATGAGTATTCATAAAAAGCACGTCACTCCTTCTTATTCATATAAGAGAATAAGAAGGAGTGACGTGCTTTTAACTCTAAAAATAGAGATCAAATGTTAAAAGTTGATGGCGGTATGGCGGGACCCCTTATTTGATTCTTCCATAACCGGCAATATGTTTTTTCCAATAAGAATTATCTAGCTTAGCTGCACTTACTCCTTTTGAAGTACTAGAGTTATAGAATGTATTGCCTCCAATGTACATACCAACATGTGTAATGCCTTTTTTACTCCCATTTGTTCCTTTAAAGAACACTAAATCACCTGGCTGAAGAGCGCTTCTACTGATACGCTTAGTAAAATCATATTGCTGCTGGGCAGTACGTGGTAATTTAATTCCTTGTGTACCATAACCCCATTGCATTAATCCTGAACAATCAAATCCAGTTTTCGGACTATTTCCACCATAATGATATTTTGTTCCTTCATACTTTTTCATTGCTGCATAAACTTTTTGAAATTGAGAATTAGTTATGGACTGAATTCCTAAAGATTCGATATTCATAGTTTCAAAATTAGTTTGGGTTGTCGCCTCTTCATTTACAGAAATGTTACTTGTTTCTTCTGCAGAAGCAAAACTGCTGCCAACTCCAATTACCATCCCAAAGGCTAAAGTCCCTGCTATAATTTTTTTCATAACGCTTCCCCCTTTTGAAATATTATTACAATTTAGTAAGTTTCGACCTTTTTTTATAAAATCCTCCAAACAAATTAAAAAAATATCGAATTATGTTAGCATATGGAAATCAATAAACATTTTCAAGAATCTTCAAAAATAGTTTCATAACTTAAAAGTTTTGACACTATTTTCGAAGTGCTGTAATATCAGTATATAGACAGGTGTCATAACTTAGTGTCTAAAGTTAACCGCAAAAAGGAGCAATTTTTATGAAATATGGCTACGCACGAGTCAGTACATTACATCAAGATCTTGAGTCCCAAATTCAAGCATTACAAAAAGAAGGCTGCGAAAACATTTATTCCGAAAAATTCACTGGAACGAAAGCGAATCGTCCAAAGTTCCAGGAGCTATTGTCTATGTTAGAAACAGGGGATACACTTGTCGTTACAAAATTAGATCGTTTTGCCCGTTCCACAGTTGATGCGATACAAACTGTCAAAACATTATTTGAAAAAGGTGTAAAGGTCCATATACTTAATATGGGTTTAATTGAGGATACGCCAACAGGTAGACTGGTATTTAACGTAATGAGCGCATTCGCTGAATTTGAAAGAGACATGATTGTAGAACGTACACAAGAGGGAAAAGCAATTGCAAAGTTACGTGAAGATTTTAGAGAAGGCCGACCAAAAAAATTTAACAACAAACAAATTGAACACGCACTATCCTTATTAAAAAATCACTCATATAAGCAAGTTGAAGAAAAAACAGGCATTAGTAAGAGTACATTAATTCGAGCGAAGAAGAAAGCGCAAGTCAGAAATGAAATGGAGCATAGATGATATAAAAAGGTATATATATGTTAAGTAACATATGTATACCTTTTTATATTTTTTGCATTGATTTAGCTACTTTAATTAATTCTTCTTTAGAAATTCGTGAACTAAACAGTGTAATCATAGTTCCGTCTTGTATCCAGATCAATTGACCACCTTGGACATCTTTAATTCTTTTTGTCGTTGTTAATGGATGAAATACACCATTTATATTTTTTATTTTTACTATTTCCCCATGATCACCAGGTTGGATATCAGTATTTTCCGCTGCATTCTCAACAATAGCAACTTTTAATTGTGTACCAGTTTTATTTAGAAAGTGTATTTGTACTTTTTTCATATTTTCATGTACATGCTCTGGATATTTTAATTCTATGTTCCAGTCTTTTGCGATATCAGTAGGAATAAAACAATTAAAGGATGTTTTTCCTTTTAATTGTTTCAACGAAAAGTTTTTATTAGCCATTTCAATACTTTCAGCATAAATACTGGTATTAAAATGGTTACATATTGTAAATATAAAAAGTGCGATAACCAATTTTAAAACAATATTTTTCATGTTTTTCTCCTAAATTAATTAATTTTACTAATAGTATTAGGTTTAATTGGAACCTTTATTCTATGTTGAGGGAAAGCACTTTAACATACAAGGAAGATGATATAACGGAATAAAACTGAAAAGGAATCCTATCTTTTTTACATGATAGGATTCCTAATGTCCGCTAATGCTTATTGCGTGATTTGGTTCCATTGCTACACAGATTCCGTATTATAATAGTAGTTTTCGTATTTCTTCTGTACTTAGACCAGTGAATTTCGCAATGTCTTCTAACAGCATACCATTCTTATGCATACCACGTATTAATTGAACTTTCCCTTGTTCAATGCCTTCTTCTCGTCCTTTTTGAATCCCTTTTTCTAAACCTTCCTCTAAGCCTTCTTCACGAGCGTGAGCCAGCTTAGCTTGTTCATCA
>NZ_JAEHBX010000116.1:0-9139 GCF_016483395.1 Bacillus cereus group sp. N21 | reverse complement strand
GATAATAGGTGGACTATAGAATGAAATTCACTGGTACAAAACTATAAATTCCCGGCCCAATTCAATTAGAATATTCAAATAAAACCATCTTTTTTGAAGTGTAATTGGTCCTATCAATTTTTCACTTACATGCTGGAATTACATACTTGCCAAATAAGTCTAAGGATGAAAGCACTTTATGATGTTCTAATCCACCAAAATTCATTACTGCCATAAAATTCGTAACACCTATTTCCCTGTAGGACTGAATTTGTTTAATAACTTCATCAGGACTTCCTATTACTGGATTGAATTTATGTTTAAGGTCTTCATATGAGATATTCGTCCCACGCGGAGTATTCATAAATAGTTGATAAGGATCTTTTGCATTGGATTCAGCATCTACATATGTTTCACCAACATGAACATGAAATGCAACAGGGATTTCTAACTGGTCTGGATTACCGTATCCTGATTTCAGATACATATTTTTGTATGTATCAATCAGCTTTGCTAATTCATCCCGTGATTTACTAAACCCAAGGCCCATGAAATTGCTTCCCATACTAGCAACATGACTAACACCTTTTTCACTAGAGGTTGCAATCCAGTGAGGCGGAAACGGAGCTTGTATTGGCTGGACACTAAGTTTAAGATCATTGTATTGAAAAAACTTTCCTTGATGGGAAAAAGGCTTACCTGACCACGCCTTACGTAACACTTCTAGAGACTCGTTAAAACGCTCAGTTTTGTCCTCCAATGAAATATTATAACCATCAAATTCCTTCTGTGCATATCCACTACCTAACCCCAAATCTAATCTTCCGTTTGATAAAAGATCAACCATCGCATAATCTTCAGCAACTCGTATAGGGTTGTGTAATGGAAGTACTGAAACACCCACACCAAGGCGAATTCTATTCGTCCTTTGAGATACCGCAGCGAGCAGAACTGCTGGAGAGGGATTAATACCAAAATCTGAGAAATGATGTTCTGTAAACCATACTCCGTCAAAATTCATTTCTTCAGCCCGAATGGCTTGCTCCAATACCTCATTATAGAATTGTCTAGAAGTTCGGGCTAATTGATCGGGGTAATTGTCAAATATTGTTAATGCACTAAATTTCATTTCATATCGCTCCTGATAATTTTATTTAGCTTCTTTATTTCACGGATTGTTTTCAAGAAATCTAGATGATAATGTACTTAAAAATAATCACTCTAATTTTCCGAATCATTCCACCTACGGCTGATTTCTAAACCATAATCCATATCATAAACTTCTTTTATAGCTTTAACCTTTTCAAGACTCTCTTGGCTAAATACAGGTTTGTTTTCAAAAGCATGAAGAACTATTCTTTCAAGAAGAACGCCTAGTGAAATATCATGATACTCTGCCATCGCTTTCAAAACTTTTACCATTCTTTTTTCCATTCTAATGCCAGTTTGCACACGCTCAACTTTAATTTTTTGATCTTTTCCACTCATTTGTTCATTATGTTGTTTCATAATTACACACCCTTCTCGCTAAAAAAAACCAATATCTTGTTACCTATATAACAATGTACTATTATAACAATGTCGCGTATTTTGTCAATTGTGTCATTAATATTATCGATTTAACATAATGAAATCTCGCCCCATCACTATCAAGATATTATAAATTTCTATCCACATAATGAAAAAAACGCGATTCTTTTTGTAGAAATATACAGAAAGAATCGCGTTTTTGATATAAATTTATCGATTTCTGATGAACTAGAATTGGTTTCTAAAGAATTGCAACGATGCATGTATACGGGATAATTCCTTACTTCCCTTATCGATTCAATTTCGATAACTCGCCCAATCACCAGTAATTATTAGTCTCTGTAACATCCCGTCATTTTGTGCAATATAGACATATGCCCCTATACTTCTATCCCCAAAATAGATGGTCTGTGTAATCCGATCATATAAATCTTTTTCTGGATTACCTGTATATTCTTCAAGTTCATCTAACTTTTTTAAAATCTCATCACTTACTTCATATACTTCTCCATATACCTTATTATCACTCGAAAGGATCATTGCAGGATAACCTTCATTTGTATCAAATAGTTTCCCATGAGTCCATGCTTCTTCAGTTATACATGTTGCCCCATGTAAATAATGGGCATTTGCTTGTTGTTTTCTTAAAGTGCCATAAACAAAAACATAGTGCATTTCCCTGTCCCCTTAATACTTCTCTATTTTCTTATTTGTAAATAAGCACGAATCATAAAGTAACTCACTTCATCTGGAAGTTGTTCTTTAATAGATTTTAATCCGCCTTCTGCATGTTGTACTGCTGATTCAATAAGAGATTCGTATTCTGCTGGAACGAAACTTGGCCAATCTACTTCCATACCTTCTTCATAACAACGAATTAAGTGGTTTTCGACAGTTTGGCGTGATAAGTCTCGTTCTTTGGCAATTGTACTTAACTCGGTTCCCAGTTTATACATTTCATACGTTTCTAAGTGAGAATTTGCTGATGCTTTTCCAGATTTTTTTCGTTCCGTAACAACTTCTGTTTTCATTGTTTCAGCGTAATCTGGGTTTTGTTCCATAAAATGAATGACTGCTTGTAAAAAGTGAGAACCATACTTAACAAGTTTATGTTCACCAATCCCTTTTACTTGTAGTAACTCATTTTCACTTTGTGGCATTTTCGTACACATATCTTTTAACGTTTGATCAGAGAAGATAACAAACGGTGGTACACCTTCTCCTTGTGCAATTTCTTTTCGCACTTCACGAAGCACTTCAAACAGTGGATGGTCTTGTACAATTTGTCTTGTTTCCACTCTTTCTTTCCGTAACACATTTTCATTTCCTAGTAATACTTCTTTTCCTTTAGCTGTTACTTTTAATGTTGGATAAGTCCCATGTTCCACCGCAATTAACTCTTCTGAAATTAAAAACTCAATAAACTCACTTACCTCTTTTACACTACGATTCGATAAAAGACCATAAGTTGGTAATGTGTGGAAATCAAATTCTATTACTTTTTTATTTTTTGACCCGGTCAACACTTGCGCAATCATTTGTTTTCCAAATCTCTGATTTGTTCGAATCATACAAGATAAGACCATTTGTGATTCTCGCGTAACATCGACGCTTTCACGCTCATCTGTACAATTCCCACAGCGCCCACAATCTTCTTTCGGTTCTTCTCCAAAATACTCTAGAATAAATGATTGTAAACATTGTTCTGTATGACAATAATCCGTCATATGTTGTAGTTTTTCCAGTTCATTTGAGAAACGTGATTCCCCGGTAGATTGATCAATTAAAAAGCGCTGCACTTGCACATCTTGAGAGGAATATAACAAAATACATTCACTATCTAATCCATCACGACCAGCACGTCCTGCTTCTTGATAATAACTTTCCATATTTTTCGGAAGTTGATAATGAATCACATAACGAATGTTTGATTTATCTATCCCCATACCAAATGCAGATGTCGCTACCATAACACTCACTTCATCACGTAAAAATCGCTCTTGCTGTTCATTACGATCATGATCATTCATTCCGGCATGATAACGTGCAACTGAAACCCCTGCTTTATATAAATCTTCATACAACTGATCAACAACTTTTCTTGTCGCTGCATAAATAATTCCAGATTCCTTTTTATTTTGACGAATATAATCTGCTAAATATGCATTTCGGTCCTGCCCTTTAATTACTGAAAATGATAAGTTTTCCCTTTCAAAGGTTGTCATAATTGTATTCTCTTGATTAATTTCAAGAGCACGACAAATATCTTCACGCACTTGCGGTGTTGCAGTCGCGGTTAACGCAAGTACAAGTGGTTTTTCTGGAAGATAATCTAATATGCGGTGTATATGTAAATAACTCGGGCGGAAATCATGTCCCCATTGTGAAATACAGTGTGCTTCATCAATTGCGATCATCGGTATCTTCATATCAATTAATTGATCTACAAATTCCATTGAATCCAGACGCTCTGGCGCCACATATAGCAACTTATAATGACCTTGTTTCGCTAGTTGAATTCGTTGATTTGCTTCTGTAATTGAAATAGAGCTATTAATATATGTAGCTGAGATTCCATTTTGTACTAACGTATCTACTTGGTCCTTCATAAGTGAAATCAGAGGCGATATAACTAATGTTGTCCCTTCAAATACTAATGCCGGAATTTGATAACAAATTGATTTACCACCGCCTGTTGGCATAATACAAACGGTATCTTTTCCATCTAATACATTTTTAATTGTCTCATCCTGTCCTCTGCGGAATGATGAATAACCAAAATAGGACGCTAAAAGTTCTTGTGCTTTTGTAAACAAAAAAGATTCACCTGCTTTTCTTAGTCTTTCATCTAGTAATATTATATCATTACTCGAAAATCATTGTACTCTCTACTTCTCTCCATCGTTTCGCATGCTTACGTATAATCATTAAAAGCTCATGTAAAGCTGGAGAAAACCATTTATTTTTATGATACACCAATTGTGTTGCAAATTTTGTTTCATTTGAAATAACAGCGTGCAATCTCTTATCTTTCCACTCTTGCTGGACCGTAATAATTGGTAATAAAGAAATCCCTAATCCACACATGACACATTGCTTTATCGCCTCAATACTCCAAAATTCAAATGTACTTTCATGTTGGATCCCTTGTCTTTGTAAATAATGCTCAAAAAATGCTCGATAACTGCAACCACGTTCCGTATACAAAAAGGTTTCCTCTTGAGAAAATTGGACATCTTGCGAATCTGTTTGTGTCACAGTGTAATCTTTTGGAAAAACAAATGCCATTTGCTCCATGACAAGTTGCTCAATATGTAAATCCTCTTCATGACGCTCAGTGTCTAAGAGGAAAGCAATATCTATATTTCCACTCTTTAAATCATTTCTCAATTCCCGACACGTTGAAGCTTTTAATGTAATTTTTACTTTTGGATACTTCTTTTTATATTCATGAAGAATAGAGGGCAAGCGGTAAATTGTTAATGATTCTGGGGCACCAATTACAATTTTTCCAGTAATCTCATTATCCACACTTGGGATTTGTTTTGCTTTCTCAGACAAAGCAATCATTTCATTTGCATAAGGCAGTAGATACTTTCCTACATCTGTTAACACCATTTTTTTCCCTAATCGATTGAATAAAGGCTGTCCCATTTCTTGTTCAATTGCTTGAATATGCCCTGTTACAGTAGATTGTGCATATCCTAAATAGTCGGCTGCCCGTGTATATCCTCCTAACTCAACAATTGTTTTAAATGTTTTTAAATGCCGAATCTCCATCTCAATCTCTCCATTCTAACATCACAATTTCCGATTAATAACTTCATATATATCTATTTTACTGATAGATAAACTCGAATTACAATAGAAGAAACACAATTTTTCAAAAGGAGATGTATACATATATGAGAAAGAAAAAATTAGGACCAGTACTGCTCAGCGGTTTAATTATTGGTCCAATTTTAGGGTCTGGGATTATTTTACTTCCTCCACTGATCTACAAAACAACTGGAGATTATGCCATTATCGCTTGGCTACTTATTATGGGAATTGGTTTTCTATTCGCTTCCTTATTTGGTAAGTTAAGTATTCTCTTCCCTAGTGAATCTGGGGTTGCACATGCGGTAGATCAAGCTTTTGGACCTTCTATGAAGCAATTAACTTCTATTTTCTTTATCATAGCAGGTTGTCTAGGACCTACAGCTGTTCTTATGACAGTCAGTCAATATATAGCGGCTTTATTTTCAAACTTTAAAGTTCCATTAGAGGGAATTGGTTTTCTTTTAATGTGCCTTTGTGTATTGATTTTATTATTAGATATATCATCTATTGGAAAAATATCATTTGTATTTTCAACAGCTGCAACCGTTCTTTTATTGAGCGGTGGAATTCGTTCTATCCCTCATTTTCGATCGGAACAGCTAGTTCAAACATCTTTTTCTTTTGGAGATTTTGGATATAGTATTTTATTGCTCTTTTGGGCTTTAGTAGGTTGGGAGATTATTGGGAATTACAGTATGGATGTCAAAAATCGAAAAAAAACCATCCCACAAGCAATTACGATAAGCACACTTACTGTAACGGTTGTTTGTCTTGTCGTGGCAGGCGCCACACAATGGATTGTAATTCCTAGTTCACATCAAGAAGACTTACGAATAACAGCCATATTAGCTACTTTATTTGGAGAGTTTGCTGTTCCTCTTATCGCTTTTATTACTACTGTTCTTTGCATGAGTACATATTTATTAGTTGTTGGCGGGGTCTCGCGTCTTATCGCTTCCGAAGCAAAATATATAAAGAAATTATATACACTTTCCTATCGTACGAAATCGAATGTATCAATCTATTCTTTACTTTTCTTAATCGGCGTACATACCATTGTATTTATCTGTCTTTATAACGATTTCATTACAGTAGAACAAATTGTAGCCATTGCAAATGCTTTCTTTATCTGTAATGCCATTTGTGGAATCTTTGCAGCATATAAATTATTACCAGGTCTCTTTAACAAAATTCTTTCTTTAAGTTTGATTGTCTGTTTTCTTATCATTCTCTCTTTCTCTTCCATCTGGATTTTAATAAGTATTGGAATACTAGTTGGTTTCTATGGGTTACAGTACTTCAAAAACAGACCAAATACTTATGAAAAGGAAATTTCAATACGATAATGAAAAGAAAAGATTCTCATTTAAACTATTTCTCACACAAATTACAGATTCATTCCCATAATATATCCGCATCAAACTAAGGGAGGTTTATTTATGAAACGCAACAATAATCTAATTGTTTTTCGCTCTTCGAATAAACAACTCAAGGTTTCTAATCGTGATGCTTGGAAATATGAATCTCTTTATAAATATAGAACTTTATTCTCGTATAGGAAGATTTTCACAGCTCTTTTCAATCTCTTTTTCAAGAATACAAAACGTTAATATCTTTCATATAAAGTTTCTCAACATATAACCTATGGACTTCATTCATTACAATTGATAACGTTTAATTAATCTGTTGGATTAAAGCCCCTTCTTACGACCTGCTTCTTACTTGCAGGTCTTTTTTATTCTTTCATTACTCTATGAATTGAACACAAGCGTAAAAATTCGACATATATATGGCTACCGTAAATGTCTGCTTAAAATTTTTTCTCAATACACAAAACCCTTTCCATTTGTTACGATAAAAGTACTCCAGATGGGTTATTGCTCATCAACATTATCTAGTTAAAGGGACCTGCTGCGGGAAGTAGGTCTCTTTGACTTTGTCTGAAAGATTTCTTATAGCCCCCATACTAGACATTCATTTGGACACATTTACCAGGTTTCTTTCCAAGAAATTCATGCTAAGATTACTTTGTCGAGTTCGACATTCTCGACAATACCCTTATGAATCCCTGCAACTTCCCTTGCAGGGATTCATTTCTTTTATATTCACTTTTAATAACATCTACTTCAACTAAATTCCCTATAATTTACTCAAGAATATTTTCTTTAAAATTCTGCATAAATCCAACTCTATAATATTTTTTATCTTCTAGAAATCCCTTAATAATATTTACAGTAATCTTTTACCATTTGCCTTACCACTTTACATTTAACATGTATCGATATATTTTATTAATATCTTTTTTATTTGTAGGAGGAAACGTATTGATTAATGCACTAGGTCTCGCTTTTATTCTTTCTAATAAACCTGAAAAGAAGAAAAAAGTTTATCTTAATGATAGATTTGCACTAATAGACATTATTGAATCTAAAGATGTATATGATTCTGAAGGTAACCCACTAGTAGAGCTAACATGTAAATATAGTATTTATTTGGATGAAAAATACTATTGTAAATCTCTCGAAGACTACACTGGACAAGTATTTCCTTTCCTAAGTACAAAAATTGGCAAAGGTCTTGTTAGAAATTTAAATTATTATTTTTCATATGTTGATGTATACGATAAAAAACCACCAGTTAAAGAGATAAGAAACCTTATGAAGCAAGTAATAAACTATAACGTTTAGTATGTTCTAAATGGAAATTCTCTTAAAAATAGAAGCACCCAATTTGGGTGCTTTCCACTTATATTCTTTTGTTTTGGTTGTTGTACTAAAGACTGACAATATCTACATAACATAACTACCTCTCCCATTAACCCATTCCATGTTCAGCTATATGCACTGGGAAATTAACATCTTTTACATCAACAAAAAATGGATCGCCCATTAACTCCTCATCTAGCTTTTTTCCTTATAAGTCTATATTTCTAACGATACATAGCACCCTTATGTACAATATAAAGTGAAACTTTAATCAGCGGGGGCTTACTGCCCGTTAATGCGGGATAAATCGAGTTCTTTTAACTTTTACTGAATCTCGTTATGATTTCCAACCGCC
Source organism: Bacillus cereus group sp. N21 (assembly GCF_016483395.1). Lineage (NCBI taxonomy): Bacteria > Bacillati > Bacillota > Bacilli > Caryophanales > Bacillaceae > Bacillus > Bacillus cereus group sp. N21. The sequence goes on along the minus strand of NZ_JAEHBX010000116.1, from coordinate 748 downwards.
CACTTCAACCTCTGCAGCATATATCCAATTCCTTTACAGCCTTCTAACGGATAGGAAATCATTTCTTCCGGATATAACTTTGTCACTACTTTTTTATGCTTCTTGCCTGCAAGCAGGACAATTTCATCAAAGTCTAGCAAGTCTTTATCAATCATCTGTCTTTCTAATTGTTCCATACTAATAATCTCATTACTTTTCGAATTAAAAGCAAGATCATAGTTTTTTTCTACTATATCAGTTGGCAGTAAAAATCCATGTTTAGCTGATAAAATAATCCAGTGTGAAAAAAATTGCGAAGCATATGCTTGGCATGCTTTTCCGAATGGACTAATGTATACATCCTTTGCTTCTGTTGGTCCCTTATCAGGATACTGATCCCAGATTTTCTTTTTTCCACATGGAATGATGCATAGCCTTTTCATTATTCCCTTTTTCCCTCTTTTCTCTTTCGATCCTATATATAATATGTTTTATTTTTTCATTATTACTTTTAAGACATAGTAATTACTAATGAAATCATAGCATTTTTAATTCACAGATAAAAATATCAGGTTTTTCTTTTCTTCCTACCCAAGTTCCATTTTCCCTAAATGAAACATTAAAATAACAGACCTTAATATCCGAAATTTTATGCTTCCTAAAAACAAAAAAGGACAAGCAGACTATATATCTGATATTATCCCCTTAAGGTAGACAGTGTAAAAAGACCATGAATAAACATGGATGTTACACTTTTACTTGGAGGGGA
>NZ_JAEHBX010000115.1:0-9331 GCF_016483395.1 Bacillus cereus group sp. N21 | reverse complement strand
GGAATTGCATCATAATCTGTCATTGAATAGGCCATGTAGGTTCTATATCTCTATCAAATGGTTTTTGCACCAGAACCAGCTTTATATTCTGTCATGATATTGTTGATGATTGTTTTGACTGGCAGAATCTCTTTGATTTCATGAACTCTTGCGCCAGCAAAAACAAGACCATTCTCACAATCGCCATCCATTGATGTTATCAAAGAATCTAGCGTACAAAAACGATAAGAACAATTTTTTAGGCAATTAATGCACTTTTTTATTTTTATCTTTTTATCATCAGCTACCAGTTCAGTGAAGTTATTCTTAATAGTACGACCTTGGAGACCTACAGTTGTTTTGAGCAGTATAGTATCTTCCGGGCGAGCATGTACATATTTTTCTTTAAATGATAAAGGTGCGTCACACTCATTACTTGCAACGAATCTTGTCCCCATCTGTACTCCAGAGGCACCCATACTTAAGGCACGAGCAAGATCTTTTCCGGTCATAATTCCTCCAGCAGCAATTACGGGAATTTTAACCGCCGCAACTACTTCAGGTAATATATCGAATAAAGCTCTTTCGGTTCCAAGGTGTCCCCCGGCTTCATAACCTTCTACAACAACCGCAGATGCACCCAGACGTTCAGATAATTTAGCAAGCTTCGCTGAAGAAACGATTGAAATAACTGGTATGCCGGCCTTTTTGCCCCAAGTATACATATCTCTTGAAATTCCAGCACCTGATATGATGAAATCAACTTTTTCTTCAATGGCCGCTTTCATTTTTTCAGCAAAATCATTCATCGCGAAAAGAACGTTTACTCCAATATAACCGGCATTATTTACCTTTTCCTTTGCCTTCCTTATATGTAGTCTCATTTCATCGATGGAAATTCCAGTTCCTGAGATAATCCCCATTCCTCCAGCATTTGCAACAGCAGATGCAAGTTTGCTTAATGAAATACCTACGCCCATACCTCCCTGCATAATTGGAACCTTTGGTATCATATGACCGATTTTTAACTGTGGAAAGTTCAAGTAAAGACCCCATTTCATCACTGTTTTTAGAGTTTACCTTTAAAGCATCCTTATTGTAGCACAGCGTTTTTAATAAACACCAGGAAATTGACACCTGATACTAGTAGTTTGTGATGTTTTTTGTTGTTTTTCACAAAATGTTCGAATAATATTCTATAAATCTTGAAACAATCCCAAATTTACACTTTTATGAATAGCTATGGAAGCATAGAAAATCATATTCGAAAAAATTAAATTTAGAGTTTAAGGACATTCGTATAAAAAGGAAAAAATATTTTTTCGTGATTCTTAGCATATTAAGAACATAGAAGGATAGCACCCCACATCTCCATCAAGCTAATGACAGCAAATACCCCATAATAAAAATTTTATGTACCCATGAAACAAAATTTTTATTATGGGAATCATCTCTTTTGTTAAGTTGATGGGCATGTATGGTGAGGCCTAGTAGTAAAAAAATAAGCGGAATATGATATCAAATATGTAAAAAAGGTCTCCTGAATTGGAGACCTCTTTTATCATTTGAACATTATAAATATAGCATGTCTTATGAGTAGTAAGACATGCTACTTTCAGAAAATGTGCTGATTGAGAAACGTATATTATCCCTACATAGCTTGTTGCCCAAACAAAATCCGCAAGTGTATCATATCATAAATCAATGATGAAAAAACGATGTATTTCACCATTCCTTGTATGTATTTCAAATAAAATGTATACTAATCATGATTTCTTTTGTGAATTTGTCAGGTGTTTTTTAAGTCAGTTTATGGTCGTTATCTAATCTATTGTATGTATCTGCAGTGAGGCTCTTATGTTAATCATAAGAGCCTGTTTGCATGTTTCCGCCTTTTTTCGGTACAATGAAAAGAAAGTAGTAGGCAGGGAGAGGAAATCCATGGCCAATCCATCATTAGTGAATTTACGCATTGATTTTGCATTTAAACAATTATTTGGTACATCGGGAAGCGAAGAAATTCTCATTACATTTCTGAACGCAATGTTAAGGGATTCGTTAGAATCACCGATTCAATCGCTTCAATTTGAAGATCCACATCTGCATAGGGAACATGAAGAAGATAAGTTATCGATTCTCGATGTTTCCGCCACATTAGATACAGGAACGAAACTTAATATAGAAATACAGATGAATAATCATCATGACATTCTAAAACGCTCTTTGTATTACTGGAGTCGGTTGTATGCGTCTCAATTAAAAAAAGGAAAACCCTATAGTTCTCTTCATAAAACCATTACAATTAATTTATTGAATTTTGTCATGTTTAAAGAATATGAAGAGTTTCATACGACGGGGAAACTGTGGAATATCCAACAACAGAAACTTTTAAGTGATGAAATTGAAATTCATCTTATAGAAATTCCAAAACTCATGCAACAATGGCGAGAAGAAAAGGTCAATCCGTGGAAAGATTCTTTTGTACGATGGTTACTATTACTTCCTGCGAATGAAGATGAACACTTAACACAAATTTTGGAGGCGATTGCAGTGAACCAAGATCCAATGTTACAGAAGGCGCTCGATAAATGGGAACATATGAGTCAAGATGCTTCATTTCGTCAAGCGTATGAAGCACGGGAAAAGATTCTAATGGATGAAGCGGCAGGCATCGCACATGCATTAAATAAAGGGCGAGAACAAGGTATTCAAGAAGGCGTTCAGCAAGGGAAACGTCAAATGATTCTCGGTATGCATCGTTTACAAGTCCCAATAGAAACCATTGCACAAGCCAGTGAACTCACGATTGAAGAAGTAAAGAAAATCATAGAGCAAACATAAAAGAGGCGGACTTTGGACCGTCTCTTTTTACGAAAAAACACAACAAAGACAGTTATGCCAGACTGTCTTTGTTGTGTTTGTAATTTTGCAAGTGTTTGTACGTATATATCATATCAAAATAGCTTCTACCATACAAAAGAAAAGCCTATATGTATAGAGTGTGTTGTGGGAACACTCCTCAAAAAAGAGATACAGCCACGATAATTCGTGACTGTATCTTTTCTCTGCGTAAACTCACTATATGTAGCAACTAATCCTTACAGATTGCTCTTCAATACATAAATGTAGCGTACTTTTTAGAGAGTTTACAATTGATATATATATGTCAAAATTAAGCGTCCCATTCATTAAGGCTTTTTATTACTTTTTTTCTTAAACGGGGCTTTAACTTTGCTAGCGTATCTTGTAATTGGCTGTTTAATATTAAAAATTGAGCACCCATCATTAAATAATATGTAGCATCATTTATATACCTATAATGACTTGTATATTGTTTAGTAGGGGTCTCGCCACATCGCTATCAAGCTAAGAAATACATTATTCCCCAAAACAAAAAATATATATTTTTAGAACGTACTACAACTTCTGTTTGGTTACTAAAGTATCTAAAAAAACAAGGTCAACGCCAGCCCTGAAACTAGGTTTAACCGATATTAATAAACTGGACAATCATCCTCTTTTAAAAAGGATGAGTTTTTTAGAGGTTCCTGTGGAATTTTATGTTAAACTTACTATGAAGATTACGAAAATTCATTCTTCAATAAACGGGCAAGATTATTGAACAAGTTTTATGAACTTTAGTGGTAGCATCATTAGTGAAATGCTTTATAACAACTAATTAAGGAGGGATAGAATATGAGAAATAACTTTCAAATCGTTGCGTTACAAGAGAAGGAGTTTAATAACCTATTTCTAATGAATGAAGAAGCATTAAAAAGTATCGGGGCAGTCAAAATAATAGCAAATAAAAATCCTGGATATCCTTGCAGGATAAGTTTGAAGGATGCAGAGGTAGGAGAAGAGGTAATCTTACTGAATTACCAATATCATAGTGTTAATTCGCCTTATAAAGCAAGTGGTCCTATATTTATACGAAAGGGAGCAACTACCGCTAAGCTAGATGTAAATGAAATTCCGCTTATGTTACATCATAGGTACCTATCTATACGCGGCTACAATGCTGAATCAATGATTGTAGAAGCGAGGGTTACAGAAGGTGTAAATTTAAGAGAAAATATAGATGAAATTTTTGATAATAAAGAAGTAGAATATATTCACATTCTTAACGCTAAACCAGGATGCTATAACTGCCTTGTTAATAGAGTGTGAAAAAATTGAAAATGCAAACTTCTATTATCCTATAAGGGGTACCACCAATCGCTATCAGGCTACTTCAACAAACCCTCCCCTAAAATGAAAAAATACGCTATTCTTTTTGTAGAATCATAGGAAAGGATGGCGTTTTTGTATGTCTATTTCTGTATCTGATGAATTACAACTATTTGCTCAAGAGATTCAAAGTTTTTTATCTCCAAATACCTTACGGGATCTTGCTAGAGATGTTGGTTTCGTACAACGAACCAGTAAATACCAAGCAAAAGATTTAGTCGCTTTATGTATATGGATGAGTCAAAATATCGCTACAACCTCTTTAGCTCAGTTATCTAGCTGTTTAGAGGCATCCACAGAAGTACTCATCAGTCCGGAAGGACTGAATCAAAGGTTTAATAGATCAGCCGTTCAATTTTTACAACACATATTGACTAACCTTCTAAATAAAAAACTAACTTCATCTATGCGAATTTCTTCTCCATACACCTCTGTTTTCAAGCGTATTCGTATTTTAGATTCAACTGCATTTCAGCTTCCAGATATATTTTCATCCATTTATCCTGGGGCGGGAGGATGTAGCCATACTGCTGGGATGAAAATTCAACTTGAATATGATCTATTAAGCGGACAATTCCTACATATCCATACAGGTCCAGGTAAACAACATGATCGAACCTATGGCTCTCTGTGTGTCCCAACTGTAACAGCAAATGATTTGTGTATCCGAGATTTAGGGTATTTTCACTTAAAAGATCTGCAACATATACAAGATAAAAAGGCTTATTATATCTCTCGTATTAAATCCAATACACGTATTTATCGAAAAAATCCCAACCCTGATTATTTTCAAGATGGAAGAATCAAAAAAGGTACGGAGTATATACAGATAGATATGGAGGTCTTAATGAATTCTCTTCAGCCAGGTCAAACATATGAAATATCCGACGCTTATGTAGGAATGACTGATAAAATCCCAACTCGTGTGATTGTTCATCGGCTAACAAAAGAACAGCAACAAAAACGATTACAAAATCAAACTGTAAGAGAAAAAAAGAAAGGAATGAAGTATTCTGCTCGTAGTAAACGACTTAGCGGTATCAATGTATACATGACCAATACCTCTACAGATATTGTCCCGATGGGACAAGTACATGATTGGTACTCTTTACGTTGGCAAATCGAGATTTTATTTAAAACATGGAAATCATTCTTTCATATTCATCGTTGTAAAAAGATAAAAAGAGAACGATTGGAATGCCATTTGTATGGGCAACTGATTGCAATTCTACTCTGTTCGTCTACTATGTTTCAAATGCGACAATTACTTCTTATGAAAAAGAAACGAGAACTAAGTGAATATAAGGCCATATATATGATTAAAGATTACCTTCTTCTTATTTATCAAGCTACACAGAAAGACACCCAAGAACTATCAAAGATTCTCATTCGCCTGTTCAACCTCCTACAGCAAAACGGGCGAAAATCCCATAGGTATGAGAAAAAAACCGTCTTTGATATATTAGGTGTCGTTTACAATTGTACCATGTCTGATGATCAAGCGGCCTAATTCAAAAAATGAAACCCGATAGGGTTTATTTCGCATGCAAATCTTTAAATTCTCTACAACTAGCTTTTAGAAAAAAGAAACAACCTCTACTATACTTGACGTTGTATGGGCTTAGCTTGATAGCGATGGGGTCTCGCCACATAGCCATCAAGCTAAGAAAAGCATTAACGATATGTAAATTGCATTGCTATATCTTTTGCATCTTCTTTATTTAAATGGTAAGAGGTGTCTTTTATAATGTTTTTTCAATTCAAGATGAACTACAACTGTATTCCCAAGAGTTACAACGTTTAATTTCTAGAAACAGTGCAGTGTTTTATTAAAAATACTGCACTGTTTACTTAATTTGTATCACGTACAATTTTATATTTTATTATAAAAAGAAAAGAGCAGATAGTTATGAGCAAGCCACAATATAGTAGAATATCAGATATAGAAGTGCCAAATGTTAAGCATATGGATACAAAAGCATAGGATAACGGGACTAAACCATTGGAAGAGGCACTTACGAAGCTCATAACTCTCCCTAGCTTATCTGTTTCACTGTTTTCTTGAATAATAGAAACCAGTGGTACATTAATCATAGAAGACATGAAACCCATCATCACAAGTAAAAGGATTCCTTGCCATAAAACATATATTTGACCAAGAAAAGAAAGTGAAATACCAAGAAAAGAAATAAGTATTAGAATAGAAAGCCCTCTTTTTTTTCTAATATTTAAAAGTCCAATTAATAAAGCGCCACCTAGCATTCCTCCTTGATAAGAGCTTTGTAAAAAACTTACCTCTACTGCCTTTCCATGTAATACTTCGTTCGCTAATAATGGAATTCCCATAAGTAAAGGACCAAAGAAGAAGACATTAATAGTCATTAAAATGAACAGTATGGATTTTAAAAAAGGCATATTCCATACATATTGAAAACCTCCTAATAGCTCTTGTTTAGCAGATGCTTGCCCGGAAGAAAGTGAAAGTTTTTTTTCTTTAATACATAATGTGAAAGTGCATGAAATTACTAAGAAACAAGCGACGGAGAAAAATAAAACTGAGAAAGAACTAACGGTAATAATCCAACCACCTATCATTGGTCCAGTAAACATTGCAACTTGATTGGAAGTTTGAATAAAAGAATTAGATCGAGTTAACATCTCTTTGGGAACTAGAAGAGGAAGAAGGGATTGATTCGCTGGTGAGAAGAAAGAATCTAGAATTCCAAACAGTAGTGCAAAGACCAGTAATGACCATAAATTTAATAGATGTAAATGTAATAAAGTAATCATAATAAAAATTAGTAAGCAACGCGTGAAGCTAGAGACTAACATAATTTTTGAACGTTTAAAACGATCTGCCCACACTCCTCCAACAGTCATTAGGAGGACTCGTGGGATCATAGTTACCATCATGACAATCCCAAGCGCTGATTCCTGACCTAAAGCTCGAATAACATACCATTGCTCTGCAAATAGGTAGGTTGAAAGAGCAAGAAAAGAAGCGGTACTTGATAACCAAAGGAATAAAAATGCACGGTTTTTAAATAATGAAATACTCGTATACTTAGGTTGAGCTTGTTGTGATATGAAAGGTTCACTCAATGAATATTCCTCCCTACAAATAATGAATTATGAATCTTGGTTAAAGAGTGGTTGATCAATTTCAAAGCCTGTGATTGTAACATAAAAGTTTTTATTGGCATCAGTTTTTGTGGAATCTTTTAAGGTTTCTTTAACAAGGTATCTATACTGGTTTAAAAACTTTATAAATTGTTCTTCTGTTAATGAAAATTCTGTTTGCATCGAGATACTAGGCCAATCTTCAACATCGGAAGATGTTAAATTGAATGATGAATCTGGAGCAGTTAATACTCTTGTTTGTGCACGATGTAATACTTCCAAATAAGATTGTCTCGTTGCCTCTTGTGATTCAGAATAATGAAGTAAGTGATTTGCAGGAATAAAACCACGTGAAACGGCTTGATAGTACTTTAAAATATTTCCTCCCTGTTCTTCTTTTTTTACTAATTGAATGATGTTGTGTTTTTCTAGTTCGCGGAGATGATAGTGTACTTTTGCGCGAGAAAGATTTAAAAGTTGGGAAAGTTGGTGACCTGTATATGGCTTTTCGACTAAGTATATAAGCATTTTTGTACGCAATGGATCACTTATTACTTTTAATTGTTCGTATGTTTCAATAATTGAAATCGCTTTTTGTTTCATTTTGCACCATCCTTTTTTTAACCAGTTAAATTTATTTAACTCGATTTTATTACAATTTTAGATCAAGGGAAAGGGATTTCTGAAATTTCTAAACAAAAATTTTTTGATATAGTTTGTGGAAGTGGATACTCTTTAGAGTACATGGTGTTTGATTAAAAAAATGTTTTAAACGGGGTAGCACCATACGTAAGAGGCATAGGTGAATTAGAAGAAACAGAGTGTGTTATTAAATACAACCGTATTTCTTATAAATATTGGGGTTCAGCCGCATGCCCATCAACTTAAGGTTTTGGTGTCCCCCCACAACGATAAAAATAAACTTGGTTGCCATAAAAGACATCACGTTTTCATTCTGAAAGCATTATAGAAGTTTAACCTAATATATAGCAGGTACCGACTATTAAGTAATGGGATTAGTCGCTACATCAATAAAGATAATTTAAATTAAAAAAACACCTTTCATTAATGTTGAGTGAAAGGTGTTTTTTTAATTATAATTCATCTTCTTCAGCTTTGTTATGATTATATTTACCAAATCCATATATACATAAACCGAAAAGTACCCCCCATATAATGTTGCCAGTAAGGTCTCTCATAGTAATTGTTTCTCCAGATAAATGTGGTAAAAAAGTATATAAAACATAGAAAATAAAGCCTGAAATTATCGAATTTCGTATCAATGTTTTATTATTTGCATAACGTAAGTATACTTTTTTTATACGCATCATTATAAATATATAAGATGATGTTATTAAAAGAATAATTAAGGATAGCGTACCAAGTGATGTCACTTCTTTATTTAAAATCAAATCATATATGATAGCTCCAAAGCAGATAATAACGACTAACATCCCAGCGTTTGCCATTATTTCAAAGGCTGTATTTTGTTCTCGTTCATCAACAGAAGTACCCTTACCAAAAAGATAAAATTTTAATAGCTTAGACATTAATCTTCCTCCCAAAATAAATCATTTAATGTAACACCTAAACCTTTGCAAATCTCAATACATAATTTCAAAGATGGATTGTATTCACCCTTTTCTATTAGACCGATTGTCTGTCTACTTACATTTGTTAATTTTGCTAATTCCCCCTGTGTCATACCTGTTTCAAGTCGAATTCGCTTTACTTTGGTAAGCATATTAGAAGCCTCCAATACATTCATTTCCTTTGTAATGTATATATTACATTAGTCACATATATGTGTCAATAATTAGCGATTTCATCATCTTATATTTCCAGGGATATCCCTATATAAATCAACTTTATAAATTTGTATCTATAAAATGAAAAAAACGCTATTCTTTTTGTAGAAATATACAGTGGTCTGACCCCATTTGGTGAGACAAAGAAAAAACACCTAGACAACATGTTTCCTATAAGCTATAGGTGACATGTT
>NZ_JAEHBX010000114.1:0-9487 GCF_016483395.1 Bacillus cereus group sp. N21 | reverse complement strand
GTATACCATTCCGCGTTCCATCAGACATCGTTCCTCACGCTCCTCTTAATGCTCCAATTGACGTTCTTAAAGTTACATTATACATGATAAAACGAAATACCTTTGAAATGTGGAATTTGTCGGTAATATAGGCCAAGTCAAGCTTCAAAGAATATTAGTAGACTAAGAACAAAGTACCTTGTCATTTTATCAATGAACAAAATGAGATACTACCGATAATGAACTTTTATGTAGACTAGATTTGTATAAAGTATTCATGCAATACTTTATATTTTGTTGAACTAACGAAGAATGTTAGTTCAACAAGGTTTGAATAAAATTTTCTTTTTTATGTGGCTGCCGGAATGATGGAACTAAAATGAAAGAATCTTACAAAAAACTTAAAATGAAAATGGTCTCACTTTTTTAAGTTCTTGTCTGTATAATATCTTATCATTCTTGAAAAAAGCGAGGGTAAAAACATGGACATGAACAGTTCCGAAAATAAATTTCAGGAACAATTAGTGAAAAGTTTAAACGAGCCAATTCGATTACCATTAAATGACTTATTCAAAGTGAAACATTCAGATGAACTTGAAGAAATTAAAAAATTGATTGAAAAACATACTAAAGAATTAAATGAAATAAAATCCATTTTAGAAAAGCTGAATCACTTAGTCGAAGAAATGAGTAAACAAAAAAGGTCGAAAAAAGAAAAAAGCTCAAAAAAAGATCCGTGGCTAAACAAAATATTTAAATCTGATTAATTGATCCTTTTATGAAAATAACCAGAGTAAATGAAAGTGTACGAAAATAGTTTTAGTACAGGTGGCAATCATACATTTTTATCGTTTTATTTTCATCTGTCTTCACCAAACTTGTCTCATTTGCATTTCTTATTAATAGTAAGGAGAAAAGGAGGTTCTGCAGATAAAATGCCTTGTATTATAACAGGTTTAACTGCTCCAGTCTGTTTAACCATTGTCTATAATTTAAGCAATCGCGTAATTATAGATTCTTCCATTGATTGTGTGGAAGAGGGAAAAGTGTGTGAACTAGAAGCTATATTAGATTCTTTTAATAAAAATCTAACCATTAAAGTACCATTAACTCTTGAAGGTGAAGTTGCATTTACTGACAATACACAATCAGGTTGCGTTACAACGGGTGTTCGTTTAACTAACTAAAACTTAATAAAAGCAGTTTAATTCGAGGGACAAGCATAAGCTTGCCCTATTTTCTATAAATAAAAAAATTCTGGATTATGATTCAACTACCGGTAAGTGGTGTTATGGGAACTTAAATTAATTTTATTTTTATATGGGCAAGTTACCTATATATTGTAATGAATATAATATATATAAACTTATCAGTCTTTGGTACAAAGCTTTTTTACCCCTTTATAATAATCATTTTCATTTTTCATATTTGCGAATTTAAAAGTCATTGGATTCTCTTATTCTAATGGCATTTTTTATGAATAATAGTACCTTAATTGACAGGATAGATTGCAAATGGATAATCAATTGAAAGAAATCTTTGGGGCATGGTTAGCAGCTATTGGAACAGTTACTTCTGCTGTTGGAAGTACACCGTTTTCATTTATACAAAAGGATTTGAGAAACGACTTGAATTTGTGGGGAAATGTATTACAAGCCGTTGGGAATGCTGTTGAAGCTGACGGACAGGGAGAATTATCTCTTGAAACAATTGGAAATGAACTTCAATCAGTTGGTAATGTAACAGTAATAACTGGGCTTATTATAGATTTTGAAGATGAAATTCAACAAAAATTAATTATTGCTGGAAATTGGATTCAAGCTTTAGGTGGAGCTACTGCTTTAGGGGATGAGTTTGAGGATACTTCAAATAAAGGTGAGATATATAATATCATTGGAAACTTATTGCAATCCATAGGTAATTCATTGCAAGCTTTAAGTGGTGTATATGAATTGAAAGCTAGTCAGTATAAAGATGATACAGACGAGAAGAACAGTAAAGACGAAGAGAATGATGATATATCATTATTAAATGTTACTGGAAGTTGGATACAAGCAGTTGGTTCGGTTATCTCATTAATTGGACAGATACATGAAGAAAGTGAAGAACAGAATAGTGATTAAATTTATTGATAAGTTGTTTTTATAAATTATGTTACTTGAGGCCCCATTTCATATTTTCGATCTGTTCTTTTGCTCGGATGGGTTAGAAATCAATGAGATGTGGTTTTTTGTTCATAGGTTTCTGTACTTCTTTATTTATAGTATTTTGAATGTATACTTTTCTTGCTAATTTTGAGGATATCAGGGGAAATGGGGTGAGGTCAATGTTTTCGGTGATTCGAATGTAAACAAATATACAAAAGTTTACATTCGAAAAGGGGAAATAAAAAACAGTAGTGCATAAAATCACTACTGTTTTTTTATTGTTTTTCAAATAAATTATTTGAATTCTTGTCTGTATAATCTAACAGAATAAATAGCTCCAACGAAAAATACAACAGCTTCGAATAATATAGAAAATTGACGGAAATACATATCTTTATTTACCCAAGAAATAAAGACGCCATGCATTACAAGTTGAGCAATAAACATAACAAAAATAATTTTAAAATAAATACCATTTGTTCTTTCATCTGGTCGACCAAATTTTTTTCCGATAATAAAAAGTACAATTACTGAACCGACCCATAGAAGGCCTGTAAAACCTACAACGATATTGAAATTGTCTATGCTTTCTAACATCCAGTTGTTTAATAGATCAAGCATTATTATCTTCCTTTCCTACATAAGAGAATATTTCGTTTATATCAACCTCAAAATAATTAGCTATTCGATATGCTAACACCAGTGAAGGAGAATAATTATTCTTTTCCATAACAAATATCGTTTGCTTAGAAATTCCAACAGCATCAGCTAAATCTTTTTGTGACATTCTTCTTAATACTCTATGTTCGTACACTTTATTCACTATGGAATCACCATATTTTCCCTTCATAGTTAACACCTTCCTTTCTTAAGACCTATATTAAACTTATTTTATAAAAAAGTAAAGTTTAATTATATAAAAGATAAAAATTTTTATATAAATTAAAAGAAATTCTATATAACATTTCGAATTTTAACCTTGTAAAAGAGAAGGAACTCTATGAGGGAAATCTCAAAATTACAAGTATAAAACTAGTAGAAAAGCGGTGTAAAAGCAGTATAAGCGTTATACCCACCGCTCATCCGCAATATTTACATTTTTGAGTGCTAATTAGATAAAAAAATGGGATTTTTTAATAAGTAAAAGTTAGTTTTTATGGTACAAAATGGTACAATTGTAGGTACTAAAAAGTACATTATGGAGGTACTAAAATGGACAAAGAAAAAACGATTCAAGTCAAGTTTACAGTGAATGAAGAACAATATAAGAAGTTAGAAATATTAGCAAAGATGAGAGAACTTTCAGTACCACAGTTTTGTAAATTGACATCGTTACAGGTGAAGATACAAGCAGCTAGACCGATTGTGGTTGAGGGGCAATATGTAATGCCTGAACCTGAGGTATTATTTCTGAAAGAAATAGAGGAACGCTATAATACTGAGAAGCAGTTTTTAAGGATAGATAAAGAGTTTAATGAACGATTATATGAATATGCGGTGAAAAAAAGAGAGCAAAGTGAAAGTGATCAGTAGAGGTCTTTGCATGTGTTGGTCAATCAAAACGGACCTAGCGAAGCGAAGGGAGTATTTGACTTGACCAACTAGACTACACCCGAACCCTCTTGGCATTGAACAAACGGCCGTTTGTTCCTGCCAACCGGCGAGGGAGCCCCTCAAGGATTGAGGGGTTGGGGTGTTCGATGGATGGGGTCTGGGGAAGAGTTCCCCAGTGGGTTTGGGCAAAGCCCAAGGTTTGTTTTTGCCATGCTGGGCATGGCTCGGCAAAGCCGAAAAGCGTCGCAGACCCCTATCGATTTTGATACGTTAGTGTCAAAATACGTATAGGGTTACTGTAATTGACTCCATTTCGTCGCTTTGCTAGACTTATGGTATCAATTAATCTAGGGAAAGTGGTGGCATTTTATGTTGGGTTCTATCTCATTTAATCAATCTCACCAAAGTTCATTAAGCCACAATAACAGAGAAAATATTCATGGAAATCCTGGCATAGATCCAGCCAGGTTAGATGAGAATATTTACTTTGTTCAAAAAGACATCCGAAGTGTATACAAGGATGTTTTTCAAGAAGCAGTGGACAAGTATAACGAGAAACAAAAACGGAATGATCGTAAAATTGATGACTACTATAACAAAATACATAAAGACGATAAGACACATGAGCAACGAGAAGTGGTTGTAGCGATTGGGGAAGGTAAAGACGATCCAATGTATAGGGGGGCGAAAAAAGAAGCACTGAAGCGCTATGCTGAGGCGTTTCAAGAGCGAAATCCAAATTTAGTAGTTTATAACATGGTTTTACATGATGATGAAGCCAATCCGCATTTACATATTAACTATGTACCGAATTTCGAAAGTAGTCGAGGATTAACGAGGCGTGTCGGAATGGATAGAGCCTTGCAACAACAAGGCGTACAAGGAAAAGGGACGGAGTTAATTGCGAATTGGAGACAAATAGAAACGGCTTATATTGAATCTTTGGCTAAAGAACAAATTCCGAATTTTGAACGTGCTAATGTGGGTTCACATAAGTATATGAAGGTCCGTCAATACAAGGAATATGTTGAAATGAAATCAACCGTTGAGAATCAAATATATGAAAAAGAAATGCAGTTAGAAGTTTTTGACCATCATATGAAATATGCTGAAGAAAAAGTAAATGAATTACAGATGGTAAAAACACATGTAGCTGATAAATACAAAGAGTTAGAAGTAGTGGAACAACAAGTAAAAAGTGAAAGTGAAAAGTTACGGCTGATTGGTCAGCGATATATAGAGTTAGAAAAAAAGGTGAAACAACAGCAAAGAGAATTGGATAGTGTTACGGATCAAGTACCAAATGAGCCTGTTAAAATTCCATTTTTGGGTAAAGAAGTAATAACAGAAGTACAGGATAAAATGTTTGGAAAAGCTGAAATCAAGAAGAAACAGACAAGAAATTATGTATTATCACCGGAACAATATCAAGAATTTACAAAACAAGTGAATGCAGCCGTTACTATCAAAAAAGATTATGAGCGTTTGAGAAAAACAGATTTTGTGAAAGAGAATGAAAGTTTAAAAGTGCATGCAGAGGGGTGGATGGAAGAAAATCGAACGTTAAAACAAGAAAGAAGTCAGTTGCAAAAAAGAATAAGTGTATTAAATACTGAAATAAGCTCGTTAAAAGCTCATATAAAAGATTTACAGACAAACATAAGGGTTTTATATCAGCAAACAAAAAAACTCTTTAAAGGACAATTTAAAGAGTTTAGAGAGCTTATTAAAAATGAATTAGGTAATAAAGGAGTAAATAATCAATTTGAACGTGAAAATGAGAGGGAAATGGTTAAAAAGCAAGGATATGATATAGAGCGTTAAAAGATCCATAGAAAAAGTAATTACTTTTTTTGGGAAACTTTGTTTGATAATCTTTTGAGAGAATATATGTGATAAAATAAAAAACGAGCCATGCGGTAACATGGCTCATTTTAAAGGGTATTCAATGGAAATACCTAAAATTCATTTATCTGGTTATAGATTATCATAATTTGATTCATAATCAAATAGCAAAAAATAGGTATTTTTGTTGATTCCCTCAATTAGAGGAGGAATTGACATAATGAAAGATGAAAATGAACAAATTTTAGGACAAGCTTTAAATCAAGCTAATAGAAATGCTAGAAAAAGAGATTTTGAGAAAGATGGAAAACAAAGAGATCAGGCTGAAGAACTTAAAAAATCTCTTTTACAACAGTTAAAAGAACTAACTGGAGAAGACCATTATGTTGGAACTAATAAAGATCCATTTGCTGGAGAACCTTTTAATCAAGTAATGCATAGAAATTTAGATTTATTGAATAGTATTGGTTATTTAACTCAAGCAGAAGAAAGTTTTTTATTTAGAATTCAAGCTTATTTGGAATTTAGAAGTAATGTCATTATTTGTAGAGATGATAAATTTAAAAGGAAACGAAAGATCGTTGAGGACGATTTTGAGTTACCAAGAGCGGCAACTGTTTCTGAAATTGCTGAAATGATAGGGAAATCAAGGCAAAAAACATCAACTGTTATGAATTCATTAAAGAAAAAAGAAATTTTACTTAATCCAGAAGGTGCAGGACAAATTATTGAAAATGGTCGCACTGTAAGTCCTAGAACATGGATAGTAAATCCTTACATAATGATTTGTGCACCTCGAAAAAATGAAGTGAAACTTGATAAATTAACGATGAGATTGTTTCAACATTCTTTGAAAAATCTTAAAGATCAAAATGGTAAAAAAGTAAAATTACCAGCTAGATTTTTTTAAACTGTATCAATTTGATACAGTTTTTTTATGTACTTTATCCATTATTTAGGTGTCACGAAAAGGTGACAAAAAACAAAAAAGTGTCACCTTTTCGTGACACCCTAAAAAGTGCATTAAACCCAGTTGTATCAAGGGATCTACATGCTTTTTGTAAATGCTCTCTATTATCACTATTATTAAAGAGCTAAAAGTTCCGCAAGGAACAGGTAGTATTTTTGAGCAAACAACGCTCAAAAATCTCCACCTTCATCATAAAAAGGTCGGTTCGTAAATCCTCACCTAAAGGCTAACGCCTTTTCTTTTTTATGATGTCCTTGCAAAACTTTTTTCGGCTCGATTTGCTTTTATCGCCAAGTCGACAGACCAAAAGCAAGATAATGGTTATCGACTTGGATAAGCAATTATACGAGCCGAACCGCCAGATCATTCGTCTATTGTATTACTCTTACTTTATAGATCTACACGTTTATGTGGTGGGCTCTGCCCCCACACCCCCGGCCAGCCTCTGCCCAAAAGCAAGAGAACTGCCAAAACCTTAATAAAAGTAAAAAACAGCTCTTTTGGAGCTGTCAGTAAACATAAAATCCGTTATCAGAAGTAAAATTTAACTCGAAAATAGCTAATTTTATCAGTTGTTGAATGTCTGAAAAAAATCAAACCAATGATATTGTCGAGATCCTTTGGCAACTTCTTGCTGTGATGACTATCATAGTGACTTTTTCTCCAGCAACCACTATTAGTGGCTAATTACCATAAGGACTTATTTTTGAAATTTGCTATTTTTTAGAAAGTATGTTAATTTAAGAAAGACCTATTTTTGTTCGGTTTGAGATTAAGAATAAATTTTGTTTTTCGTCTAAGGTATTTGAGCAAGGGTAGTAACATATGTGTGGGTATCCACACTAGGAGGCAACAATTATGGAACAAGGTAAAGTAAAATGGTTTAATGCAGACAAAGGTTTTGGATTCATCGAGCGTGAAGGTGGAGAAGACGTATTCGTACATTTCTCAGCTATCCAAATCGACGGTTTCAAATCTTTAGACGAAGGACAAAGTGTAACGTTTGAAGTAGAACAAGGACAACGTGGCCTACAAGCTACTAATGTTCAAAAAGCTTAATATTAGCTGATGAAAGACCCTCTTGTAGGGTCTTTTTTGATTTTGTTACAATATTCCGAATACAACTTTTTTAAGGGGATTTGGGGTGCTTAACTTTAATGAAAAAGAAGATGTTAGAAATCATAATTTTAGCATTATGGGCTTTTTCTTTTAGTTATCTTGCAATTATATTAAGAATACCAAAAAATGGATTATATATAGTCGTAGGATTTCCAATCTTATTTGTTGGTGAACCTTTGATTGTGCATCTATTTCAAAATAAGAATGAAAATGGAAAATAACTTTGTTTGATTGTATATCTCATACACGTCTAGTTAACATAACGTCTCATTATCGGTAGCAAGGATTTACAAGAATTCTTGCTTTTATTAGGTTCTTTCCTTCTTTCTATGTAAAATCGATATGCAGAATTTTATACATCGTGAAAATAGGCTTTTTTATTATGTGTTTAGGCTTATATATTAGAGACATTTGTGGATACACGAGGGAATATTTCACATAGACATAATTTAGTAATTAAACAACCTAAGTGAGTAAACAAAAAATAAGAGGAAGTGTTCACATGAATTCGTATTACCCTTATTATACAAATGGTTATTTTCCATCTTACGCACCCCAACAGCAGGTCCTCGATCCCAGTGAATATCGTGGAGGTTTTTCCCATCAATCCGAAACATTTTTTGATCGTGAAGGGTTCGAAGTGAGAGTGCCCATGCCGGGTGTTAGTCCCCGGACTAGAGTTGTTGCATCGGTTTACGAATGGCAAAATAATAGACCTCACATGGGAGCTGCTAGTATGCAGGTCCATAACGTTGTTCCAATTAATGGTGCTGTAATTGTACGGGGACATATCGGTTGGGGAGAAAACCTTCCTTTTCGAATTAGCTTAATAGCGTTTAACTAATAAAAGATAAAGGGGGGCTTTTTGTAATGAATAATCTTTATTGTCTCCCCTTTCCTTGGATTTTTAGATCATCTTCTATTAATTAGCAAAAAGTGTAGGAATGGAGTTTGTATAAACAAGGAAAGGACCTATATTTGAATTTTGCGAGTAGACTGATCATCTGTTATATTACATAAATTCAAAATAAGAATTATTCAGCTAAAGGGCGCGATTGTGGAGCAACACAGCTAGAAAATGTTTAAACTTTATTTCAAAGTAACGTCAGAACAGTCAGATGTTCAAATATATATGTGAAATAAAACAAGCCTTGCATATATGCAAGGCTTGTTTTATTTCCAGAATTTCCACCAATGATGTTTATTTTCTGTAGTAGGAGCAACTAGTTGTTTAGTCTCTTGAATAGATCGTATGCTATGTAAAAGTTGCTCATCTCTTTCTTGCAACAATTGTTCATGGTGTTTTTGATATGTTTGTATACCGTTTTTCAATGTTTGAATTTCTTCTTGAGTTCGTCGTAGTTCTTCTCTCATGGATTGGAGTTCTTCTGTTATTTCTTTACGTTCCTCGCGCAACAATTCACGTAATAAATTAGTGTTGTTTTCACGTTCCAATATTTCTTTATCTCTTGTAATAAGCAAGGATTGAGAATCCATTGGATCGTGGGACGTTCCACCCGTGTTCCAATTCTCACTATTTATGGTTATTGCTACGGTTTTGGCAGCATCCGCTTTGCTATATCCGGCATCTTTCATAAGTGTTTGAAATTTTTTCAAAGCTTTTATATCTTTTGAAGTAAAGGTTCGATACTCGCGATTACTTTTAGGATCACGAACTTTTACAAAGATGTACTCATGTTTTTCTAACTCTAAACACCATTTACGCAAATAGCTTTCGCTAATACTTAACATTTCTGCTACTTCCTTGGTTAGGAAAGCCGGGAGTGGCTCGGATTGTATACCATTCCGCGTTCCATCAGACATCGTTCCTCACGCTCCTCTTAATGCTCCAATTGACGTTCTTAAAGTTACA
>NZ_JAEHBX010000113.1:0-9698 GCF_016483395.1 Bacillus cereus group sp. N21 | reverse complement strand
GTAGATATTGGGCTTGGAATGAAGCCAGAGCTAACGGGGCGGGGGCTGGGGCTGGGGAAAGCCTTTTTGCAAGCTGGAATAAATTTGGCGGAAGAGCAAATCCAACCGGATAGACTTCGTTTAAGTGTTGCAGGTTTTAATAAACGTGCAATAAGGTTATATCAACAGGTAGGTTTTGTAGCAGAAAAAACTTTTGATGATAGAGGAAGAGAGTTTATTTTGATGACATATTCCTGTAGGAAGAAGAGAAACTGAAGAATTGATACAATAGGGAAAAGACTGATTGTTATCAGTCTTTTCATATATCATTTAACAATTGGTATTTATGAATCTAATAAAAGAATGCAGTTGAGCGGGGATGTTCTTTCATAATTTTTGTATGGATGGTTTGAATGATAAGCTATCATTTTTTCTACGATCTAATTTTTCTAGGGCCGACAATTAATTTGATTGCTGTACTTTTCTCGTTATTGATTGTGATATCTGTAAATGCTGGAATGAGAACAAGGTCAATGCCGCTAGGAGCTACGAATCCTCTTGCAATAGCAACGGCTTTAACTGCTTGATTTAAAGCACCAGCTCCAACTACTTGAATTTCTGTACTACCTTTTTCTCTTAATACACCGGCAATGGCACCTGCAACTGAATTGGGATTGGATTTTGATGATACTTTTAAAATATTATCCATATAAATTGCTCCTCCTGTTATTGAATCATTTTTTTTATTACTGAAAGGAATGTAATTCGCATATCTTTAACTAATATTCAGATCCCAATCAAACAGAACCATTAAGCTTATTCATTCGCTACTTTTTAGGCTATTCCTGTTTATTCGTGTAAATAAAAAAATGATAGGAGTATGAAAAAATCTTGAAAAGAAAGAAAAACATAACGGACCATGATTTTTTCACATGGTCCGTTATGTTTTCTATAACATTTTCAACTGAAAGTATTACGTAAAATTATGCTGACTATTGTTTTACTTTATTCCCCATGCTCCGCGCGATGTGCCAAACGACTAGAAGCGGCAGCGGCAATACCGCCAACAATGTCATCAAGGAATGTATGGACTTTCCCAGTTGATTTATCATTTAAGTATTCTAAAATACCTGGTTTTAATTTATCGATATATCCAAAGTTTGTGAAGCCGATAGAGCCATACACGTTTACGATAGAAAGTGCGATGACTTCATCAATTCCGTACAATCCTTCATCCCGTTTTACGATATCTTGTAATGGTTCGCTTAACATTCCTTTTTCGGCAAGGACATCTAATTCAATTCCTGTAATGAGTGCATTTTGTACTTCGCGTTTGGATAATACACGTTCTACGTTGTAACGACATTCTGACATCTCTAAATTTGGATGGTATTTCTTTTGAAGAAAATGAACAAGCTCCGCAATATCATCGATTGTTACACCACGTTCTTGTAGAAGTTGTAATGCTCTTTCTTGTAGTTGATTTGATTCTTTCATGTTATCACCTTTTTTTCTTTTTATTATTTGTATACGTTTTACTGCTTTATCATGTGCATAGGAATGAAAGGCGAGCACAAGCTCATATATATAAAGAAAAACCATAGGTGGCGACTATGATGATTCAGCATATTTATGAGCATTATCAAATGCATGTCAAAGAATTAATCCCCCTTGGCCCCTATAAAAGCTTTTGGATTCGCAATAAAATTTATGTACTTCTTCCGATTGGAAATATGGAGGAAGATGTACTTGTTGAAATGAAAAAATTAAGCGATTATATGAACCAGCAAGGGGATATTACTGTTGCGACTTTCGTTCCGACGGTGCACGGTTACTATGTAAGTGAGATAGAAGAAAAAAATTACTGTTTATTAAAAGGTATGCGTTTGCTTGAACGACATGCTACTTCGTTAGGTAGTGAGCTTTCTTTATTCCATAAACGAGGCGCTTTTTTTCCAGAAGAAATAGAACAATTAAGTCGCATTGGTGAATGGAAGTCATTGTGGGAAAAAAGGCTCGATCAATTAGAGCGATTTTGGCAATCACAACTTATGAATCAGCCATCAGATGTATTTGATCAACTATTTATTGAGTCTTTCCCATACTATTTAGGCATTGCTGAAAATGCCATTCAATATGTTGTTGATACAGAAATAGATGATACACCTCAGCTTGCCGATGCAGCAACAATTTGTCAAGAACGCTTTACCCCTTTATTATGGCAGCAAACTAATAAATTAAAAATCCCCATCGATTGGGTATATGATCATCCAAGTAGAGATTTGGCGGAATGGATTCGATATGTATCGATGGAAAAGAAGAAAGATTGGGAACAAACAATTTTTCAGTTTGTAACGGATTATGAGAAAAATTATGCACTTTCTTCTTTTGGCTGGCGTCTACTATTTGCGCGTCTTCTCTTTCCACTTCGCTACTTTGAAACGGTAGAACAGTACTATCTGACGGGAAATGAAGAACAAAAAAGTATGTATCGAGATCGCTTAGAAGACATTTTACACGATGTGAACCGTTCAGAGCAATTTATGAAGCATTTTTATGAATTTCTTCGCTTGCCTGTTGATAAGCTCGGAATTCGAAAGTTGGATTGGTTATCTTAATACGAATTTACAAAAAAGAGACCATAGTGGTCTCTTTTTTTGTAAATTATCCAGTGGAAGCAATTCTAAGCGAGCCGCTGCCGCTTTAAATTTAAAATACTTGTTCTACTTCGATAACACCTGGTACTTCTTCAAGTAGTGCGCGTTCGATACCAGCTTTTAATGTGATTGTAGAACTTGGGCAGCTACCGCATGCACCCATAAGGCGTAGTTTTACAATACCTTCTTCAATATCTACTAATTCAACGTCACCGCCATCACGAAGTAAGAACGGACGTAATTTATCTAATACTTCTAGTACTTGTTCTTGCATATTTGGGTTTTCCATTTTTATCGACTCCTTTCATCCATTTTATTATAATCAAGATACAGGGGAAAATCTATTTTTTCTGTTCTTGTTTTATTGTCGAAATATTGTATCATGTTTACAATGTGTTTTTTCAGTATAGAGGACAAGAATTAAACTTGTAAAGAGATGTGCTTATAAGGTAAGTCATCTAGGCATACTGTTAGAACAGAGAAGTGGGGGAGAAGTAATGGTAAATGTTCAAGTATATGGTGCAAAAGTAATTTGTGCAAGCTGCGTTGGAATGCCGTCTTCGGCTGAAACATTTGAATGGCTACAAGCGGCAATTGGTCGCAAATATGAAGGACAAGATGATAAATTCAAGTTTGAATACATTGATATTCAGGAAGAGCAAGAAGATGCTGAGAAACAAGCTTTTGCAGAGCACGTAATTGAAGAGGATTTATTTTATCCAGTTGTTCTTGTAAACGGAGAAATCGTTGGAGAAGGAAATCCTCGTTTAAAGGACGTATACGAAGAAATTGAGAAATATTTATAATACAAAAAAGTCTTTGCGGTAGCAAAGGCTTTTCTTACATGTTTATATGGAAAAAATAACCGTTATAGGTAATCTTATCAAGGAGGTATGCGTGTGAAAGGGGTAGTGAAACATAGACTTCCAGAAGAAGTAAAGGTCTTAATGGAGCAATATGTGATTGGATTACAAGATATTTTTTTTAACGAACAATTAATTGGAGTATATTTATATGGTTCAATTGCATTAGGAGCATTTCATTTAGAAACGAGTGACGTTGATTTTGTTACAGTAACGAGAGAGCCGGTCAGTGAAACCCAGAACATACAAATAATTGAGTTACACAAAAAAATGAGTAAAAGCATGTTAGGAAGACGAATGGACGGTATGTATATTCCACTTGCTGATTTAGGGAAATACAATGAGGAAATGCTGCAGTATGTCTATTGTGCAGATGGAAAAGCTCACACAGGACATTGGGATGTGAATGCTGTAACGTGGTGGACGTTAAAAAATCAAGGGATTACTGTAATTGGGGAGGAAGCAAGTAAGCTTCCGTTTCAGACGCCATGGAGTGATGTGGTAGAAACAATGAAATATAATGTAGAACAGTACTGGAGTGAAAAAGCATCACGGCCATATTTATTTTTAATTGAAGAATGGGTAGAATCAGCTGTTGTAACGATGGGACGCATTTTGTATACATTAGAGCATAAAACAATTGTTTCAAAAGATGAGGGATTACAATATATGATGAGGGCGTCTAGTGAAAAATGGATACCTTTGTTACAAGAGGTAGAGCGGATGCGT
Source organism: Bacillus cereus group sp. N21 (assembly GCF_016483395.1). Taxonomy (NCBI): domain Bacteria; kingdom Bacillati; phylum Bacillota; class Bacilli; order Caryophanales; family Bacillaceae; genus Bacillus; species Bacillus cereus group sp. N21. The sequence goes on along the minus strand of NZ_JAEHBX010000113.1, from coordinate 5,470 downwards.
CATAATAAGAGAGCGAAACGAATGATTTCCATTTGGAAGCGGGCACATATGACGAAGAAGTATGTGCTTAGTGGGATAGAGGAGTGCCAGAGGAAATGGGAAGGATAAAAAAGCAGCCATACTACAAATAGTATGGCTGCTCAGTTTGTAGATAAAGGGATTTGTTAGTGCTTAACGTACACACTACTAAGCTACTCATTATTATGCTGTGGAAGTATTCTCGTCTTTACGTACTTCGAAAAACTCATTTTTGCACAGGTATTTAAAAATTCTTTGTGTAACTTGTTCTTCTTGATCTAGCAAGAAGCGATGATCAAAAGCATAGAAGGATTGTCCCTGAATTAATTTAACATAATACATACCCGATACCTCCATTATAGAACGATACAAATCTAAAGATTTATTACTATAATATCCGTAAATTGGATTAATATACCAGGTGTGTTAATCAGGGATTCTATATAAACCCATCTTGATTTTCCAACATATAAAACGCGGCTATGGAAACAAAAAAAGATCTCTACTCGTTTACTTCCTTTGTTTTAACATGGCATGGGGCAGGAAAAGGCCCGAACCGTTTCTATGCATGGCTAGATGCTCTCTTCCATCTAAAGATTAGGTTTTATTCCGGTTTTCAATTTGTGCTTACATATTCATATCGTATCAAAAAAGGAGAAAAGTAGAAAAAAACAAGAGCGATAAGCTCTTGTTTTTTAACCATTATGATATTTATACATCCAAAGGATACCCGACTTGAGAAGTCTAGGAACTCGTCCCATTAATGGTTGATTTGCTAATAATCCGAATCCGTGTTTCTTACCAAGAGAACCGAGAACACCTTTTAATTTAATAACAGGTAGTTCATCAGGAAGGGGCTCATTGTTCCAACGTTTTAATAATATTTGGACAATTTGCTCGCCTTGGCCTTCAGCAAGCTGTGCGGAAGGTGCGTGCGGAAGGGCAGCACAATCCCCTACAACATAAACATGCTCATTATTCGGAATATTATGATATTTTGTTAATACAACCCGACCACTACTATCTTGTTCGACTGGAAGGTTTTGAACAACTTCGTTTGCTTGAATACCAGCTGTCCATACGATTGCATCACATTGAAGCGGTTCGTCATGGTTGTACACAACGTTTGGTTCTACTTTCGTAATGTTAGAGTTTCGTATAATTGTAACATTATGCTTTACGAACCACTCTTCTACGTATCTACTTAACTTTTCTGGGAACGGGAATAAAATGCGATCTTTTCGATCAAATAAGTAGATCTTTAAATCAGAACGGCTTTCACGAAGTTCACTCGCAACTTCAACACCGCTTAAACCAGCACCGACAACAGCGACCGTTGCGTTTGGTTCTAAACTATTTAATTGTTCATACGTTTTGCGAGTTTGTTCAATTGATTGAAGGCTATGTGTATATTCCTTCGCCCCCGGAACGTTATGATATTTGTCTTCGCAGCCAAGGCCGATAATTAAGTCATCATATTCGACAACTTCACCGCCATCGAGATGAACGGCTTTGTTTTCAAGGTCAACATTCGTTACAGTGCCATATTGAATGTTGAGACGCGGGTGTTCTGGAAACGGAATGCGAATATGTGTTTCTGAAATTGTACCCGCTACTAATGCGTAATATTCTGTTTTAAAACAGTGGTATGGTACTTTGTCGATTAATGTCACTTGGACATCATCTGGGAGTTGATTGTTTGGAAGAAGCCGTTGTAGAATTCTCATTCCACCGTAGCCGCCACCCAGTAATACGAGGTGTTTCATGATGGATTACCCCTTTTCTGTTGAAATATCCCCTAATCATACAATTATATATTGAAAAAATATTTTGACTTTACTCACTCAAATTATATCGAATTTGTGAACAAATAACAATGCATGAATGTGTACTCTGTTGTACAATAAGAAGAAAAGTGGACAAACTGTTTTAATTTGTATGCTGGGAAATCAATATGTAGATAAAAAAACGATAGAAACCCTTTCTTTTAGGTTGGAGAGAGCGTCCGCCGATGGATAGAAGCGGTCAGTGCTTTTGTTGGTCCCAAGCCGTGTGAAACCAAAAGGATGAAATGAGTGGAGATCTTTTTTTGTTTTCATAGCAGTGAAGTGTATGTTTGGAAATCAACATGGATTTATATAGAGAAGATTTTTTGATTCGAAATGAGACAGTAAAGTAGCTAAATATTTTATTAGGTGTAATTAAAACAACAAGAAACAGCTTAGTTTTCTTATTATAGATTTATTTTTTGGAGATACAGGGGGGATTGTTTTGATTAAGCCATTAATCGAATTTTGTGTAGGTAATCTTGCGAGTGGCTCACAAGCAGCGCTAGAAAAATTTGAAAAAGATCCAAATTTAGATGTTATGGAGTACGGTTGTCTAGGATATTGTGGCATTTGTTTTGAAGGGCCTTTTGCACTTGTAAACGGGGAAGTCGTACAAGGTGCAACGGTAGAAGAACTTGTGAAAAATGTATATGATTACTTAGATGAAAATCCAATGTTTTAAGGCGTTGCAAATGAGCGACGTCTTTTTTATTGCCATCTATTCTATTAGAGTAAAAATTCTTTCGAAGGAAATGCTAACAAAGAATTTGAACTTTAGAGGTGACAGAATGAACATTATTTGGGGATTCGGTGGAATTATCGTTATTCTTTTAATTGGTTATTTACTTTCAAATAATAAAAGAGCAATCTCGCCGCGTACTGTATTTGGTGGACTCGCAATTCAGTTATTATTTGGCTTTATCGTATTAGAGTGGGATGTAGGGCGAATGGTTTTAGAGAAGGTAACGCAGTTTGTGCAAAAGATTATGGATTTTGCGAATGCTGGTATTTTATTTTTATTCGGTAGTTTAGGGGACCCAACGAAAACAACTGGATTCGTATTTGCGTTTCGGGTGCTGCCAATTTTAATTTTCTTATCCTCGGTTATTGCTGTTTTATATTATTTAGGAATTATGCAATGGATTGTTCGAATTATCGGTGGTGCACTAGCAAAGCTATTAGGGACTAGTCAATCCGAATCGTTATCTGCAACAGCGAATATCTTTTTAGGACAGACAGAAGCGCCGCTTGTGATTCGACCATACATGCCACGCCTGACAAAGTCAGAGCTGTTTGCGGTGATGGTGGGAGGATTAGCATCTGTATCAGGCTCAACGCTTTTTGGATATGCTGCGCTTGGCGTGCCGCTTAAGTTTTTATTAGCGGCAAGCGTTATGGCGGCACCTGCTGGACTTGTTATGGCAAAATTATTGTTTCCAGAAACAGATAAGCCAGAAGTACATAATAAGCATGAAGACGATGATAAAGATGGTGACAAAAAACCAGCAAACGTCATCGATGCCGCAGCGCGCGGAGCAGCTGATGGATTATCACTTGCTTTAAATGTTGGAGCAATGTTAATTGCTTTTATTGCCATCATCGCTCTTTTGAATGGAATTGTTGGTGGGATTGGTGGTCTTTTCGGTTATCCAGATCTATCCCTACAACTTATATTAGGATATATTTTTTCACCGCTTGCGTTTGTCATTGGTGTACCGTGGATAGAAGCAATTACAGCGGGAAGTTTTATTGGGGAGAAGTTAATTTTAAATGAGTTTGTAGCGTTTACTGATTTTGCTCCTCATATGGGGAAACTTTCAGAGAAAACAATGGCAATGATTACCTTTTCGCTTTGCGGATTTGCGAATCTATCTTCTGTTGCCATTTTACTTGGGGGACTTGGGGGAATGGCGCCAACCCGTCGTAGTGATATTGCGAAATTTGGAATAAAGTCAATTGTAGCTGGAACACTTGCTAACTTATTGAGTGCTGCAATTGCAGGAATGTTTGTGTGAAATAAAAAAAGGCCCTTTCCGAGAAGGGCTTTTTTCTTACACAATTTGTGTAAGAACGGCTCTTATATAAAAGCCATCAAAACGTTGTCAAATATGAGAAACGGGGGACGTTCTTATTGTGTTCCAAAAGCATGCATTTTATACTTAAAACAACAAATTTTTTTTGGAGTGAATGAGGATGAATAAATTTTCTTTTACAAAAATGCATGGTCTTGGGAATAGCTATATATATGTAAATATGTTTGAAGAGCAAATTCCAGAAGAGGAACTATCTCTTGTAGCGGAAAAAGTGTCGAATATCAACACTGGAATTGGCGCAGATGGAATGATTTTAATTTGTCCGTCTGAAGTAGCACCAGTCAAAATGCGCATGTTTAATAATGATGGGTCAGAAGGAAAAAGCTGTGGGAATGGACTGCGTTGCGTAGCGAAATATGCGTATGAGCATAAACTAGTAGAAGAGACTGTTTTTACAATAGAAACATTGGCTGGAATTGTAACGGCTGAAGTGACAGTAGAAGACGGTATCGTTACATTAGCTAAAATTGACATGGGAGCTCCTCGTTTAACTCGTGCCGAACTGCCGATGCTTGGAGAGGGAGAAACACCATTCATTCGTGAAGACTTCTTATACAGTAATCATCGCTATGTCTTTACAGGTGTTTCAATGGGAAATCCACATGCAGTTATTTTTGTTGATGATGTAGAAGAAGCGCCGCTTACAACATTAGGTCCGGTACTTGAGACTCATGAAATGTTCCCGGAACGAGTGAATGTTGAATTCATTGAAATTGTAAATGACAATGAAATGAACTTCCGCGTTTGGGAACGTGGGTCAGGTGTGACGCAGGCATGTGGAACAGGAGCATGCGCAGCAGTTGTTGCAGCAGTGTTGAATGAAAAAATGAAACGCGGTGAAGAAATTACGGTTCATTTAGCAGGCGGAGATTTAATGATTGCCTGGACAGAAGAAGGGAACGTTTTGATGAAAGGTCCAGCGGAAGTAATTTGCCGCGGGGTGTATGAGTACAAGATAGAGGCGTAAAGATGTATAATAGAACGAGAGAAGAAAGGAAGGTGGATTTCATGATTGATGTAACAGAACAAGCAGCATATCAAATTAAAGATATGTTAAAAGATGCTGAAGATGGAGAGAAGTACGTTCGCCTTGCTGTGCATGGCGGTGGATGTAGCGGTCTTTCTTACGGTCTAGGATTTGAAAGAGAACCAAATGAAGACGACACAGTGCTTGAGTTTTTCGGTGTTGAATTTGTTATTGATAAAGAAAGTGCTCCGATTGTAAAAGGAGTAAAAGTTGATTACAAGCAATCTATGCTTGGCGGCGGGTTCACAATCGATAACCCGAATGCAATCGCATCATGCGGATGTGGATCATCTTTCCGTACGGCGTCGAATGCTGGTAAGCCGGAAGAGTGCTAATGTAATGCTTTTCGTATCGAGATATGATTGAGTTTTGCAGACTTAATCAAGCGCTTATTTAATTCGCTATAAAGGAAAAGAGTGTCCGAAGTGAAGTGACCCCTGTCAAGTAGACTGTATTCAAAAAGCACAACTAAGTAACCTGAGTTCTATATTTATATGGACTCA
>NZ_JAEHBX010000112.1:0-9724 GCF_016483395.1 Bacillus cereus group sp. N21 | reverse complement strand
ATCGCATCATAATCTGTAATTTATTAGGAAATTCAGGTCCTACTTTTTTTATAATTTATTTTTGCACCAGAACCATAAAAACTATTCAATTATACTTAGAGTGGTTAAATTTAATGTTTTCAGTTGAAAAATCAGAATTCAGACAACGTTATACTTCGTTCGGTAAAAAATGTTAACTATTCCAAATTTCGACAATCTTTTACAATATATTAACATATAATTAGTAGAGTTATTGGATATTAAATTACAGTATTAGCAATAACACGTTTCTCAATCTACTATGCATCTTAGTTAATCACATTACTAAAGAAATCAATTCAAATAGGAGAGTTACTTTAATTGAGAATTGAGATAGAAGAATAAGGTCAACTAGTGGTAGAAATCAGTTGAATAAATAGAAATATTGTTATTTATGCTATTTTTAATCATTTTTCGGAAGAACTAAGCATGTCATGAATTTTAAGTACGATATCTTGAGTTATACGGAATTGTTAATAGCTGTATTTTGTAAAAAAATCTAATGGAGGTAAGTAGATTGATAAGTAAAAAAAATATTAAAACTATCCCTTTATCAAAAGGGCAAAGGGACTTTTTTTTGCAGTATTGTTTGTATCCAGATAAATCTTCATATAACGAACCATTTGCTTGGCATGTTTACTCGGAATTAGATGTTTCACTTGTAAAAAGAGCTTTTATTGAAATTATCAACCGCCATGAGATTTATCGATCTATTTTTGCTATGGAGAAAGATCCTGTACAGAAGGTTTATAGTGAGCCGTTTCTAGATTTTAAAGTTATTGATATAGGTACTGAAGAATTATCTTCTATTAATCAAGAGTTGTATCAAGAGTCGTACAAACCTTTTGTATTGGAAAAAGAGCCACCGTTTAGAGTGAGATTGTTTCGCTATGCTGAAAATCATTATATTATGCTTTTAGTATGGCATCACATTGCTATTGACGGTTGGTCTATATCACTAATATTAGATGAGTTTGGAATAATATATAAACACTTAAAAAAAGGAACAAATCATGATTTGAAAACCGTTATATCTCAATATTCGAACTTCGTTTCTTGGCAAGAAAATTTATTGTTAAGCGAAACTGGGGAAACATCGAAGGTATTTTGGAAAAATAAACTTAAAGGTGAGATACCGGTATTAGAATTGCCGATTGATAAGAAGCGACCACCTGTTCCTTCGTATGAGGGAGGATTGGTGCCTTTTAAACTAAGTAGAGAGATTAGTGAGAGTTTACTTAAATTCTGTGATAAAAAAGGTTTTACTCTTAATACAGTCTTATTATCTCTTTACTTTGCTTTTTTACATCGTTATTCAGGACAAAATGAAATTATAGTAGGAACACCTAGATTTGGAAGACGGAACAAAGATTTTCGTAATACTTGTGGATATTTTGTTAATATGCTTCCTATTAGAATTAATTTTAAGGATGGTTATTCATTTGAGGAACTTTTAAATATTCTTAATGAGGAACTAAAGGATTGTGTGAAACACCAAGACTATCCTTTTTCCATGATGTTGAAGGAATTAGAATCAAGTCGTGATATTAGTTACTCACCTATTTTTCAAACTGGATTTGTGTTACAAAAGGCTAGTAGGCAAGATGCAGCGATTTTTTTGGGAAATTCTACGAATAAATTTAATTTACATGGACTAACATTGTCTCCTTGTAGTTTAGAAAAGAATATAGCCAAGTTTGATTTAACATTATTTATTGAACAAGAAAATGACAAAGCGATTTGTGGTAATTTCGAATATAATAGAGATATTTTTCATGAAGATACAATCTTGAGATTAACTCGTTATTTAGAGCAATTTATTGCATCTGTTTTACATAATTGTGAAGCAGGCATTTCTAAAGTTAATTTATTACATGAGGCTGAAGAGAAGCAATTATTGAAGGAATGGAACAATACAAGAGTAGAGTATCCGACAGAATATGTTATTCAAGCATTATTTGAACAACAGGTGGCACGAACACCAGAGGCAACAGCTTTAGTATGTAAGAATCAACAACTTACTTATAGAGAATTAAATGAAAGAGTGAATCAATTGGCTCATTCCCTACTAAAAAAAGGTGTAGGACCTGAGACAATGATTGGAATCTCTGTGGAACGATCTTTAGAAATGATTGTTGGTTTACTTGGAATCTTGAAAGCAGGCGGTGCATATGTACCACTGGACGCAACCTATCCAGAACAACGGCTCAAGTATATCTTGGATAACGCGGATATTAAACTGATGGTAACACAAAGAAATGTGAAAGGATGGTTACCTGAGGGAATAGAGATTATTTGTTTAGATGAAAATCAAGAAATGATTTCACAAGCGAGTATTACCAATCCAATAATTGAAGTGACTCCAGAGAATTTAGCCTATGTAATCTATACATCGGGATCTACTGGGAACCCGAAGGGTGTGTTACTGGAACAAAACGGATTATGTAATCTTGTTCATACTATTATTGACTTAATGCAATTAAATTCTAACAGTAGAGTAATCCAATTTGCTTCCCTATCATTTGATGCGGCAGTATTTGAAATATTTACAACGCTTGTAGCTGGTGGAACATTGTGTGTAAGTAGCCAAGAAGATGTTATGCCTGGGGAACCATTAAAGAAATTTTTACAAAATAATAAGATTACACACGCTACTTTACCACCGACGGTGTTAAATGTGTTAGATGAATCCAAATTTGAACATCTCAAGGTAGTTGTCTCTGCAGGTTCAGCTTGTAGTGAAGAGATTGCGAAACGTTGGTCAAATCATCGTATATTTATCAATGCTTATGGTCCGACAGAAGCAACAGTTTGTGCGACTGCAGGAATTTATAAAGGAAATGGTCAACCTCATATTGGACGTCCAATTTCTAATGTGGAAGTGTATGTATTGGATCAAAATCAGCAACCTGTACCTATTGGTGTAGCTGGAGAACTGTGTATTGGAGGGGCTGGATTAGCACGTGGATATTTGAATCGTCCTGAATTGACAGAAGCAGCCTTTATTCCACATCCATTCAATGGTGATTCTAATGCCAAATTGTATCGAACTGGTGATTCTGTTAAATATTTACCAGATGGAAATTTAGAGTATATTGGTCGAATTGATAACCAAGTTAAAATTAGAGGTTTCCGAATTGAATTAGGAGAAATTGAAACCGTATTAGGCCAACATCCTATGATTAAAGAAGTCGCTGTATTGGCTCGGGAAGATGAAACGGGAGATAAACGATTAGTCGCGTATGTCGTAGGTGAAGGAAGCGTGCAAGACTGGAGAGAGCACGTAAAAGCACAACTTCCAAATTATATGGTACCAGCCCATTTTGTAAGAATGGATGCTTTACCACTGACGATTAATGGGAAATTTGATACTAAAGCTTTACCTAAATGGGATAGTGTAGTGCAGGCAAGTGTTGAGCATATTGGCCCTCGCAATGAGACGGAGAAAAAATTGGTGACGATTTGGTCGAATGTATTATGTGTTGAACAATCAACAATTGGTGTGCATGATAATTTCTTTGAATTGGGTGGACACTCTCTGTTAGCGACTCAAGTTGTTTCGCGTTTACAAGAATTGTTTCAAATTAAGTTACCATTAAGTGAATTATTCCAGTACTCTACTATTGAAGGCCTATCACAGCGGATAACAACGTTATTACAAGAGGATAAAGGCTATGAAATTCCACCATTACAACCAAAGGAACGAGGAGAACGAGTACCGTTGTCTTATGCTCAGCAACGATTGTGGTTCTTGGATCAGCTTGAACCAAATAGTTCGATTTATAATATTCCAACTGCGTGGCACTTGAAAGGAAAATGGGGAATTGAAGCATTAGAAAAAGGATATAATGCGCTGCTACGTAGGCATGAAGTGTTACGTACAGTAATTCAAGAAATTAATGGTGAACCGATGCAAGTTATCAAAGCTTATACCAAAAAATCGTTACAGGTAATTGATTTGCGTCACTTTTCGCAGGAAGAAAAAGAGCTCCAAATGAAGACTTTAACTCAAAGCGAAATAGAAACACCATTTCATTTAAGCGAAGGACCATTAATTCGAACTCAGTTAATTATCATGGAAGAAGAGGAACTCGTACTTCTTTGTACAATGCATCATATTATTTCTGATGGCTGGTCTATGGGAATTTTACTTGATGAATGGTTTGCCATGTATCAAGCATTTATAGAGGAGAAAACAGTGCAACTGCCACCTTTAGCACTTCAATATGCTGACTTCGCACAATGGCAACGTGATTGGCTAAAGGACGAGGCACTCGCACAACAATTAGAGTATTGGCAGAAAGAACTAAGCGGAGAGCTTCCAGTATTACAACTACCATTTGATTCTCCACGCCCAGCAGTACAAAGTTATAAGGGAGATACGTATCAAGTTACTTTACCAGTTGCATTACTGGATAAGATTAAAACATTTTCCCGGGAGGAAGATGCCACACTATTTATGACTTTGTTAGCTGGATATCAAGGATTTCTTTCACGTTATACCGGACAAAAAGATATTTTAGTAGGAAGTCCTATTGCTAATAGAAATTATAAGGAAATTGAAGAACTTATTGGATTTTTTGTTAATACACTTGTATATCGTGCAAACCTTACTGATGATTTAACATTTAAAGAATTGGTAACACAGGTGAAAGAAAAAGCATTAAAAGCTCAAGAATATCAAGATGTTCCTTTTGAGAAAGTAGTTGAAGTATTACAACCAGAACGAAATGCTAGTCATTCACCAATATTTCAAACGATGTTTACTTTACAAACTCATTCAAGAAAGCTATCAAAAATATTAGATCATAGTTTAGAACCAATTCCAAATTATATGGCAGTAGCGAAGTTTGATTTAACAGTAGGGATGGAAGAAACTGAAGAAGGATTACAAGTAGCCTTTGAGTACAATACAGATTTATTTAATGCTTTGACAATACAGAGAATGGCTAAGCATTTTGAAAATTGGTTAAGTGAAGTGATGGATTCTCCTCAAAAATCTATTGGAAGTTTGAAACTGATGAGTAGAGGGGAAGAGAAGCAATTATTGAAGGAATGGAATGATACAAGAGTAGAATATCCGACGGAATATATTATTCAAGAACTATTTGAACAACAGGTAGCACAAACACCAGAAGCAGTAGCCTTAGTATATAAGAATCACCAACTTACTTATAAAGAATTAAATGAAAGAGCGAATCAATTGGCTCATTCTCTACAGAAAAAAGGTGTAGGGCCTGAGACGATGGTTGGAATCTGTGTGGAACGATCTTTAGAAATGATTGTTGGTCTGCTTGGAATCCTGAAAGCAGGCGGTGCATATGTGCCACTGGACCCAACCTATCCAGAACAACGGCTTAAGTACATCTTGGATAACGCGGATATTAAACTGATGGTAACACAAAGAAATGTGAATGGGTGGTTACCAGAAGGAATAGCGAATATTTGTTTAGATGAAAATCAAGAAATGATTTCACAAGCGAGTATTACTAATCCAATAATTGAAGTGGCTCCAGAGAATTTAGCCTATGTAATCTATACATCGGGATCTACTGGGAACCCGAAGGGTGTGTTACTGGAACAAAAGGGATTATGTAATCTTGTTCATACTATTATTGACTTAATGCAATTAAATTCAAAGAGTAGAGTAATCCAATTTGCTTCCCTATCATTTGATGCGGCAGTATTTGAAATATTTACAACGCTTGTAGCTGGTGGAACATTATGTGTAAATGACCAAGAAGAGGTTATGCCTGGGGAACCATTAACGAAATTTTTACAAAATAATAAGGTTACACACGCTACTTTACCACCGACAGTGTTAAATGCGTTAGATGAATCCAAATTTGAACATCTCAAGGTAGTTGTCTCTGCAGGTTCAGCTTGTAGTGAAGAAATCGCAAAACGTTGGTCAAATCATCGTATATTTATCAATGCTTATGGACCAACTGAAGCAACAGTTTGCGCAACCGCAGGAATTTATGAAGGAAATGGTCAACCTCATATTGGACGTCCAATTTCCAATGTGGAAGTGTATGTATTGGATCAAAATCAGCAGCCCGTGCCTATCGGTATGGCTGGAGAGCTGTGTATTGGAGGAGCTGGATTAGCACGTGGTTATTTAAATCGTCCTGAATTGACAGAAGCTTCCTTTATTCCGCATCCATTCAATGGTGATTCTAATGCCAAATTATATCGAACTGGTGATTCTGTTAAATATTTACCAGATGGAAATTTAGAGTATATAGGCCGAATTGATAACCAAGTTAAAATTAGAGGTTTCCGAATTGAATTAGGAGAAATTGAAACCGTATTAGGTCAACACCCTATGATTAAAGAGGTTGTTGTAATAGCTCAAGAAGATGAACATGGAGATAAACGATTAGTCGCGTATGTCGTAGGTGAAGGGAGTGTACAAGACTGGAGAGAACATGTAAAGGCACACCTTCCAAATTACATGGTACCAGCTCATTTTGTAAAAATGGATGCCCTGCCACTGACGATTAATGGTAAATTTGATACTAAAGCTTTACTTAAATGGGATCGTGTAATACAGACAAGTGTAGAGCATATCGGCCCTCGCAATGAGACGGAGAAAAAATTAGTAACAATTTGGTCGGGTGTATTGGGTATTGAGCAATCAACAATTGGTGTGCATGATAATTTCTTTGAATTGGGTGGACATTCAATGAAAATTATGGAGACATTAGTGAGAACATTATCTGAAGGCTGGAATGTAACAGTTAAGGATTATTATGAATTACAAACAATAAGTAAAATAGCAGAAAAAATCGATAATGGAACTAGCTCATATTTACAGTCGAATAAATCGCGGATACAATTTTTAAAGCCACCTAAGAAAAGAGGAGAAACAGAAAAATTACATCAAACATTTGACCAGAGTAGTGCGGTGTTGTTAACAGGTGTTACAGGATATTTAGGTATACATTTACTGGAACAATTACTTGATACTACAAAATGTAAAGTGTACTGTTTAATCCGTGGAAGAGATGAGGAAGAAGCTCAAGTACGTTTATTGAAAAACTTATGGTTTTATTTTAAAGACAAATTTACTAAGTATGAGTCATTAATAAATGAACGGATTTTTATTGTAAATGGAGATTTGACTGAGAAGAGATTGGGTCTAAACGAAGATATATATGTAACCCTTCATAAAAATATTAAGACTGTAATTCATGCAGCTGCTCTAACAAAACACTTTGGAGATTACGCCGATTTTGAGAGAGCAAATGTTAAGGCGTTAAAAGAGATACTAACATTTGTAGGGAATGACAAGAAGCTACATTATGTATCTACAACGAGTGTGTCCGGACAGTTTGCGTTAGGAGAAGAGGAAAAAGTATTTAAGGAAAATGATTTTTATATTAAACAAAATTATGAAGATAATGTCTACGTGAAAAGTAAATTTTTAGCAGAGCATGAGATTTTCAAAGCGATATCCAAAGGGGTCAATGCAAACATCTATCGAGTAGGTAATCTTACTAATAGATATCGTGATGGTCAGCACCAAACTAATATTGTAGACAATGCATTTATGAGTCGTCTAAAATTTATGTTGCAATACGGTGTTGTAACAAATAATTTATTATCGAGTAAAGTGGAATTCACACCTGTTGACTATTGCAGTAATGCAATTATTAGATTAATCACTTCGAATATAAATACTGATAATGTTCAGGAGTATATTTTCCATATGTATAATCATGAGAAACTGGAACTTAAAGATATGGTTGGAATATTTGAACAAATAGGGCATTCGATTGAAGTTCTTGATGATTCTGAGTACGAGCGAATCATGTTAAAAATATCTCAGGATGAAAATAGGCAAGAAGACCTTCAAATGCTCATGGTATCAGGAGAAAAGATGGATGAGCGATATAAAGTAGTAAAACTAGATTCAATTAGGACACAAAAGAAGTTAGAAATAATAGATTTTCAATGGCCGGAAATTAATATTGAATATTTACAAAAGATTGTAGAATATATGATTTCATCCGGTTTTTTATCACCAGATGAATTAGGAATATTACATGCAGTCACAAAATAATTGTATGTTTTAAGGGTTATTTAAAAATTAGTGAATAACATCTGTCTATCCCTTCTGTTATCGGCACTGCTTGTATAACGGGAGGGATTAGGTAGGAGATTAATTTTTTGTAATGTATATTGCGTATCTGAATATGTTATTTAGCTACTAGAAGATAAGGATGAGTTTTATAATCTCTATTTCAGTATTAATTGAAAACTCCAATTGTATTCAAGGGTTTATTGTGGAAGGGCATGCAGATTATGCTTCCTATGGTGAAGATATTGTCTGTTCGAATGTGTCTACAGTCACTATCGGCACGGTAAATTCAATAGAGAAGTTATGCCATGTAGAGATGGAGGTAGAGACTCGGGATGGTTATTTAAGGGCGATGCTCCCAACGAACAAGGCGTTCCTAAAGAGGCAAAATGATGTGCAATTATTACTTCAAGCTATGGTGTATACATTGCAATGCCTAGAAGAAAATTATGAAAAGCATATTCGTATTATTGTCAGGAAGATGTAGGATAAATGCTAAAGTTATAGAGCCCTTAGTTGTTCGTAGCGGCTAACAAATTAATTATATTTGGATGTATGAGAATTCTATAGAAATTAGTAAAACATATTATAAGCAACTCTTCAGTTTTTTATTGTCATACTAAATATAGTGAACATAATTTGGAATTTAGGGTGAGAGTTAAACAAACTTTAATTGAAGAATACAATATTCTAATGCTTAAGTATGATAATCAGTATTGAATTTATATCTTAGATAAGGAGAAATAATATGACACAACAGATAAATAATTCCAACTGGTTTACTTGTCTTTTATTGCGGAATCAGCCTAAATTAAGACTCTTTTGTTTTCCATACGCAGGAGGAGGAAGTATGGTATACAGAGGATGGGAAAAAACATTTCCTGCTGATATTGAAATACATATTGTGCAACTTCCAGGAAGAGACAAACGCTTTTTTGAAGAGATACCACGTTCAGTAAGTAAAATGGTAGAAGGACTAAAACAAGGAATACAGCCTTATGTGAATGAGCCATTTGCTTTTTTTGGTCATAGTATGGGAGCACTCCTTGCTTTTGAATTAGCAAGAACTTTAGTGAAAGAGGAGAATGTTTCTCCACTTCACTTGTTTGTATCGGGAAAAGCAGCCCCACATTTAAAAAATATTCATCGAACTATTTATAATCTTCCTAAAGAGCAGTTTCTTCAAGAATTGAGTAACCTAAATGGTACACCTAAGGAAGTACTTGAAAATAAGGAATTAATGGAGATATACGAGCCGATTTTACGTGGGGATTTTGAAGTTTGTGATACGTACCTTTATAAAAGAGGGAATCTTTTAACCTGTCCCATATCTGTTTTTGGTGGATCACAAGATGTAAGAATTGATGAGAGAAATCTAAAAGCTTGGGGAGAACTTACAACAGGCTTTAATCAAGTACGTATGATAGAAGGGGATCATTTTTTTCTTCATAGTCAGCAAGACTTTATCCAAAATGCAATAATTAGTGATTTAAAATGTAATGTATAAAGATAGAATTTTATTTTAGAAAGGGTATGTTGAAAATATGGTTCTGGTGCAAAAATAAATTATAAAAAAAGTAGGACCTGAATTTCCTAATAAATTACAGATTATGATGCGAT